>JASIEC010000045.1 GCA_030046135.1 Thermoplasmata archaeon
TGAGCGTCGCCCGGAGATGCCGGGCGAGGAGCGGGCGGCCGGACCGGCCCCGGGGAACCGGGCATGATCCCCCCGGCCCACGGCGGCCGCTTGGTCGACCTCCTCGCGCCCGAGGGTGAGCGGCGGCGGCGCGAGGCCGAGGCGCGGGACCTTCCCCGGGTCGTACCGTTCATCGACCAGATCTACGATGCCGAGAAGATCGGCATCGGAGCGTACAGCCCCCTCGAGGGGTTCATGGACTCGGCGACGCTGGCGAGCGTGCTCGCCTCGGGCCGTCTTCCGTCCGGCGTGCCCTGGACGATCCCGATCCTCTTCCCGGTCCCCACCGGCCCTGGGACCGAGGCGCTCGCCGAGCTGAAGGCAGGCGACGAAGTCCTCGTGGAGGAGGCGTCGCACCGGCCGCTCGCGGTCCTCTCCATCGACGAGAAGTTCCGGCTGGACCGCGGCGCGATCGCGAGGGCGGTCTACGCCACGGACGACCCCGCGCACCCCAACGTCGCCGACCTGCTCGCGGCCGGGGAGACCGCCTGGGGCGGCAAGGTCCGCCTGCTCCGACGACTCGACCCGCCGAAGGGCCGCGTCGAACCGACGCCCGCCGAGATGCGGGAGGAGTTCCGACGGCGGCACTGGACGGAGGTCGCCGGCTACCAGTGCCGCAACCCTCCCCACACGGCGCACGAGTACCTCCAGCGCGTGACGCTCGAGCGTTCCGAGATCGACGGGCTCCTGGTGCACCCCGTCGTCGGGCGGCTCAAGAAGGGGGACTACCGGCCCGAGGTGATCCTCGAGGCGTACGAGGCCCTCGTCCGGAACTACTACCCCCCGGACCGGGTGCTCGTCCGGCCCCTCGCCATCACGATGCGCTACGCGGGCCCGAAGGCGGCGCTGTTCCTCGCGATCGTCCGCAAGAACTACGGCTGCGGTTCCTACATCGTGGGGCGGGACCAGGCCGGCGTGGGAACGTACTACGACCCGTTCGCGTGCCATCGGATTTTCGACGAGTACGACCTCGGGATCGTGCCGCTCCGCTACGGCGAGTCGTTCTACTGCCGGCGCTGCGGGTGGATGGCGAGCCAGAAGACCTGCCCGCACCCGGCGAGCGACCGGGTCGACACGAGCCAGACCCGGATCCGCCAGGCCCTCGCGAGCGGCGGCGCGATCCCGACCGAGGTCCTTCGCCCGGAGGTCGCCGAGATCCTCCGCCGGCCCGATGTCCTCTTGACCTCGTAGGGAAGGCGGGCGGTCGCATGCCGGGAGCCGAGGGGTTCTGCCTGTGGATGACGGGGCTGCCGAGCGCCGGGAAGACGACGATCGGACGGGCGCTCGTCGCGCGCCTCAAAGCTCGCGGCTGGCACGTCGAGCTCCTGGACGGGGACGAGATCCGGCGGGGCCTGAGCGCGGACCTCGGGTTCGACCGGGCCTCGCGCGAGGCCCACGCCGGTCGCGTCGCGTTCGTCGCGAAGCTCCTCGCGCGGAACGGCGCGATCCCGATCGTGGCACTCATCTCGCCGTACCGGACGTCGAGGGCGAGGGCCCGCGCCGAGATTGGCCGGTTCGTCGAGGTTTACGTGAGCACGCCGCTCGCGGTCTGCGAGGAGCGCGACGTGAAGGGGCTCTACCGCCGGGCCCGCGCGGGGGAGATCCACGAGATGACCGGCGTCGACGACCCGTACGAGCCTCCCGAGCACCCCGAGATCGTCGTCGACGCGGTGAAGCTCACCCCCGAGCAGTCGGCGGACCACGTCCTCCAAGAGCTCGAGAGGCAGGGGTGGCTCCCACGCTCGGCGGGGCCCGGCGGCCCGGGGTCGCCTGCCTCGCCGCCCTCACGCTAGCCGAGCTCCCGGGCCGACCGCGGTGGCAACGACTTTCTACCCGCGGGAGGTGGTCGATCCGATGGGGGCGAACGCTCCGACGATCGAGGACGGGTTCGTCGTCTGGATCGAGGGCCTTCCCAGCTCCGGGAAGACCACGCTCTCCCGGGCCGTCGCGGACCGGCTTCGGGCGGCGGGACGGAAGGTCGAGATCCTCGACGGTGACGAGGTCCGGCAGATGTTCTCGCCCGAGCTCGGGTTCTCCCGCAAGGACCGGGAGATCCACGCGCGTCGCGTGAGCTACGTCGCGCGGATGCTCGCCCGCAACGGCGTCGCCGTCCTGGTCGCGATGATCACACCGTACGAGACGTCGCGCCAGGCGGCGCGCGCCGGCGTGGGGAGCCGGTTCTTCGAGGTGTGGCTCCGCTGCCCTCTCGAGGTCTGCCAATCGCGCGACGCGAAGGGTCTCTACGAGCGGTCCCGGACGGGCGGGGTCGCGAAGCTCACCGGCGTGGACGATCCGTTCGAGGAACCCCTCAACCCGGACCTGGTCGTCGACACCGCGCGCCTCGACGTCGACGCCTCGACCCGGCGCCTCCTCGACTTCCTCGCCGAGAGGAAGCTCGCGGCCCCGCTCGCGGCGGCGTAGGCGGGGACGGGCCGGGCCCGCAGGGCCTAGCCGAACCGGCCCTTGACGTAGTTCTCGGTGAGAGCCTCCTTGGGATGCTGGAAGAGCTGCTCCGTGGGGGCGAACTCGATCAGCGAGCCGAGGTAGAGGAACGCCGTGTGGTCGGCGATCCGGGTCGCCTGGGCGAGGTTGTGGGTGGCGATGACGACGGTGTATTCGCTCCTCAGCTTCGCGAGCAGTCCCTCGATCTTCGCGGTTGCGATCGGATCGAGGGCGGAGCACGGCTCGTCGAGCAGCAGCACCTCGGGACGCACGGCGAGCGCCCGCGCGATGCACAGGCGCTGCTGCTGCCCTCCCGAGAGGCTGGTGCCGGGCGCGTCGAGGACCTCCGCGACCTCCTCCCAGAGGCCCGCCTCGATCAACGCCTGCGATACCCCCTGGTCGAGCTCCTCGCGACGGCGGACCCCGAGCAGGCGCAGCCCCGCGGCGACGTTCTCGAAGATCGACAGGTTCGGGAACGGGCTCGGCTTCTGGAAGACCATCCCGACGCGGCAGCGGACGAGCGCCGGGTCGAGCCGAGCGAGGTCCTCCCCGTCGAGCCGGATCGTACCCTGGACGCGGGCCCCCGCCCCCTCCTCGTGGAGGCGGTTGAGGCACCGCAGGAACGTCGACTTACCGCATCCCGACGGCCCGATGATCGCGGTCGAGGCGCGGTCGGGGAGGTCGATCGAGAGGTCGTAGAGGACCTGGCGCGGGCCGTACCACGCGTTGAGCCCGGCGACCTCCATCTTGGACGGCACCGATCTCACTCGGACCCCGGCTCCCCCTCCGTGCGGAGCGAGAGCCGGGCGGCGAGACTGACCGCGGCCATGATAAGGAGCAGGATGAGGGCGGCCCCCCACGCGTCGATCGTCCAGTTCGGCGCGATGCTGATCGTGAGGTCGTCGTAGATGAGGGGCCCGAGCGCCGCGATCGGGGCGCGGAGCCCCGTGAACCAGTAGGTGCTCGTGCCCGCGGTGAGGACGAGGGCGGCCGTCTCCCCGCCCGCGCGGCCCAGCGCGAGGAGGTTGCCGGTGACGAGCGCCCCCCGCGCGTTGCCGAGGACGATCCGGGTCGTCACCCGGTGGCGGGGGAAGCCGAGCGCGAGCGCCGCCTCCCGCAGGTGCGACGGGACCGCCCGGAGCGCGGTCTCCGTGGCGCGCGTGACGATCGGGATCATCAGGAGCGCGAGCGCCGCCGAGCCCGCGAGGGCGCTCTGCGCGTCGAACCGGTCGTAGCGGAGGAAGAGGGCGAAGACGAACACCCCGAGCAGGATCGACGGGACCCCTACCATCACGTCGGTGAGCAGGCTGAGGAGCCGACCGAACCGGTTGCGCCCGTACTCCGACAGGTAGATCCCCGTGAGGACGCCGACCGGGATCCCGACGAGGGAGGCCAAGCCGAGGAGGATCAGCGTCCCCTCGATCGCGGGCCCGATCCCCCCGAGGGGGCAGACGGTCGAGGCGTTCGCCTTGACGCAGAACGGGGGCGGCACCGAGGTGTAGAACGACGGTGTGATCACGGCGCTCCCGCCCTGCCCCACCGCCGTCGCGACGAGGCTTGCGAGGGGCACGACGGCCGCGAGCACGGCGGCGGCGAGGACGATCAGGACGATCCGCTCCCGGAGCCGGCGTCGCCGGACGGTCGTGGCCCGACGCCGCGCGACGCGCTCCCACCACGGCGGCGCCTGCAGGAGCGACCCCGCGGCCGCGGAGGGAGCGGACGGGGTGAGGGCGCCGGACCGCCGGCGGCTCGCCGACGGCGTCCCCCCCCGGGGGCCTGCCTCCAGTCGTCGGATCAGGAGCCGCGCGCCCAGGTTGATCGCGAAGGAGAGGGCGAACAGGATCAGGCCGAGCTCGATCAGGGCGTCGAGCTGCAAGCCGAACGCGTCCCCGAACCGGTTGACGATCAGGCTCGGGATCGTTCCGCCCGGGGAGAAGAGGGACGTCGGCAGGACGTAGATGTTGCCGATCACGAGCGCCACCGCGATCGTCTCGCCGATCGCGCGCCCGAGCCCGAGCATCACCGCCGCGACGAGCCCGGGCGAGGCGGGGCCGAGGACGGCGATCCGGGTCGCATCCCACCGCGTCGCCCCGAGCCCCAGCGCGGCCTCCCGGGACGAGCGGGGCACGGACCGGAGGGCCTCCCGGGCGAGCGCCGAGATCGTGGGGACGATCATGATCGCGAGCACGACGCTCGCGCTGAGGAGATCGGTGCCGAGCGGGAGCCCCGCGAACGGACCGCGGCCCCCGGTCGCGCGCGCGAGGTCGGGCTCGACCGTGCTGCGCATCCAGGGGACCAGGACCTCGAGGGCCCAGAACCCGTACACGACGGACGGGATCGTCGCCCCGAGGTCGACGACGTAGGTCAGCGCGAGCCGCAGCCAGCGCGGGGCCGACTCCGAGACGAAGATCGCGACCCCGAACGCGACCGGGACCGCGAGGAGCAGCGCGAGCCCGCTCGTGAGGAGGGTCCCCACGAGGACCGGGATCGTCGAGAACGCGGGGTCGGTGAAGAACCGCAGGCCGAAGTGACGGATCGCCGGGAGCGCCGTGCCGGCGAGGACGACCACGAAGGCGACGACGAGCAGGCAGACCCCGACCGCGACGAGCGTCGTCCCCGCGCGGAACGTCTGCCCGAGCCGGCGCAGGACCCCGAGGTGCCTCCCTGCGTCGGCGGCCCTCACGAACGGCGAACCCCTCGGGGCCCCTCCGTCCTAAGGGCACGTCGGGATCGACGCGCCGTTGTACGTGATCGTCGGGAGGGCCGCGAGGTCCTGCGCCACGATGTCGGCCGGCGGGTCGATGTAGTCGACGCCGGCGGCGAGGCCCTGCCCGGTGGTGAGCACCCAGTGGAGCCAGGTGACCAGGACCTCCGCGGCCGTCGCGTTCGGGGTGTAGCCGAGGGCCGGGTTCTGGAGGACGAAGAAGTCCGACAGGGCGGCGAGCGGATAGGACGCGTCCCCGGGGGCGTTCACCCAGGAGACGGCCGACCAGTTGCCGGTCGCGCTCGGGATCGGCTGACCGGAGAGGGCGGTGATGGCGTCCTGCGTCGCGGCGATCGTCGGCTGGACGTAGTAGCCGGCCTCGTTGAAGACCCCCGCCGAGAGGAGCCCGTCGTTGATCGCATCGGGCAGGTCGACGTACCCGATCGTGTAGTTCGTCCCGGCGACTTCCTTCGCGAGGGCGGAGTTGCCGGTCTCGCCCACCTCATGGGCGCCCTTCGGATCGGGCCACGGGTTCGGGAGCAGGGTCGGGCCCACCGTCGACGACCACGTCGTGTTGTAGATCGACATGAAGCTCGTGAGGGCCCAGGTCGTCCCGGCTCCGTCGTTGCGGTGCACGGAGATGAGCGGCTCGTTGGGGAGCCCGGGGTTGTTCGTCGAGAGGACGGTCGAGTTCCAGTTCGTGACGTTCCCGAGGTAGATCGCGGCGAGCTGGCTCGCGGTGAGGTTGAGGACGTGGGTGTAGCCGGGCAGATTGTAGACGATCACGACGGGGCCGCCCGTCACGGGGAGCGTGAGCGTCGTGCCGGGCATCGCCTCCGTGTCCGTGTAGTTCAACGGCTCGTCCGTCGCGGCGAAGTCCACGAGCTTGTCCTCGAGGTCCGTGATCCCCCCCGCGGCCCCGTTCGCGGTCCAGTCGATCTGGTTCCCCGTCGCGGTCGTGAAGTCCCCCTTCCAGACGCTCATGACCGCGTTGAGGAAGCTCGCGCCCGCCCCTTTCAAGGTCACGTTCGAGGGGCAGACGGTCGACGCCGGCTTCGACAGTCCGTACCAGTGGGTTCCGGCCCCCGCGCCGACGATCGCGGCTGCGACGACCACGGCCCCGAGCGCGTACCAGGCCCGTTGACCGGACTTCCGTCGGACGATGACAGGTGGGGGTCGGTCCGGCGGGCCGGGCGAGGCCGGGGCCGCGGGGGCGGGCGGGGTCGTCACGGTTCACTCCCGGTCGGCACGAGGTCGGGTCGCCCGTTCGAACGGAACGCGATGGGGTCGGCGTGCCGTTCCGGTGGGGGTCGAAGGGAGAGACGGGGGCGGGTGGGCGGGCTCGTCGACCTCGGGTCGGCTGTCGGGTCGCGGATCGCGGGGTGGGCCACCGCGGCCGCGCCTCGGTCGTTCGGAGTGGGGGCCATGCGCGACCACGGCCGCCCGGGCCCTATAAGGGGGTGGGTGTGGACCGTAAGTAACTGATGTTTTAAACAGGCCCCGGTGTGACGGGGCCGTGCGCCGCGCCCCGCCGATCCAGCTGACCCGGGACGAGCGGCGCCGCCTCACCCGGCTCGTCGGCGATCGTGCCGCGCGCCCGCGGGTGGCGCTCCGTGCGAGGATCGTCCTCCGCGCCGCCGAGGGGGCCGAGAACGGGACGATCGCGACGGAGCTCGGGTCGAACCCGGGGACCGTGGCCCTCTGGCGACGGAGGTTCCTGACGCAGAGGATCCCCGGTCTCCTCCAGGATGCCCCCCGACCGGGGCGCCCCCCGGCGATCCCCACCTCGACGATCACGGCGATCGTCCGGACGACCCGCGGCCGGGCCCCCCCCGACGCCCCGTACTGGTCCGCCCGTCGCCTGGCCGCCGCGACCGGGGTGAGCAAGACGACCGTTCAGCGGGTCTGGAAGGCGCACCAGATCCAGCCCCGCCGCCCCGAGGCAGCCGCCGACGGGCGCTCCGATCTCCGGTTCGTGGAGAAGATCACGGACCTCGTGGGGCTCTATCTCAACGCTCCCGAGCGCGCGATGGTCTTCGCGGTCGACGAGAAGGCGAAAGGCTCTCTGCTCCCGCTCCGCGATCGGAGGTCGATCTCGGAGGTCGCCGAGCGCAGCCGGGCCCACGAGTTCCGGGCCTTCCTCCAGACGATCGACCGGGAGACGGCGAAGGACCTCGACCTCCACCTCCTGGTCGACCGCCTCCTCGCGCCGGCGACCCCCGAGGTCGGTCGGTGGCTCGTCCGTCATCCGCGGTTCCACCTCCACTTCCTCCCCCCGGCCGGCGCCGGACCCGACCTGATCGAGCGGTTCCTCGCGGGCGTGTCGAAGAAGAGGATCCTCTCGACGACGTTCCCCAGCGTCGCGCGGCTCCACCGCGCGATCCGGGCCCACTTCGGCACGCCCGGGGCCTCGTCGCAGCCCCTCGTCTGGGTCGCCGCGGGCGAGGAGATCCGGGACCGCCTGGGCCGAACCCGGTTACAGCGGGACATTTGAGGACCGAGGACCCTTCGGGGAACCCCCTCCCGAGGGGTCGGTCGCCGCCGCCAACCCTATGCGGTTCGAGCCTCCGTCCGACCGATGGACGCCGGGGAGGAAGGGCCCGGGGGCCTCGTGGTACTGGGGGCGGGCTACGCCGGCCTCACGGTGGCCCGAGAGGTCGATCGCCTGGCGAAGGGGACGATCCGGATCGTCCTGGTCGACCGGAACCCCGTCCACGTGCTGCGGACGGAGCTCTACGAGGTCGGCCGCCTCGCCGCGTCCGGAGGCCGCTCGGAGGACTGGACCGTCCCGCTCGCCCGGGTCTTCGAGAAGTCGTCGGTCGAGCTCCGCCAAGCGAGCGTCGAGGGGATCGATCTCGAGGCCCGGACGGTCCGGACCGACGGAGGGGCCCTTCCGTACCGCTTCCTGGTCATCGGCCTCGGCAGCGTGGCGGCGTACTACGGGGTCCCCGGCGCTCCCGAGTTCACGCACCAGGTGTACCGACTGTCGGGGGCCCTGCGCCTCGCCGAGGCGCTCCGGGGCATCGAGGCGCGCTCGCCCCAGCTCCCGGGCGAACGACGGCCGAGGATCGTGGTCGTCGGAGGAGGATCGACGGGGACGGAGCTCGCGGCCGAGATCGCGACGACCGATTGGGAGACGGTCACCGGGGTCCCCGCCCGTCCCCCGGACGTCTTCCTCGTCGTGGGGGCGCTCCCGTTCCTCGCGGGGTTCCCGCCTCCGCTCATCGGCCACGCCCGGGATCTCCTCCGGAAGGCCGGTGTCGCGGTGATCCCCGGTGTGAACGTCGCGCGGGTGGAGGACGGCCGGGTTCTCCTCGAGGACGGCACGGTCCTCGCGTGCGACGCCTCGGTCTGGTGCGCGGGGCTCGAGGCTCCTCCCGTGGTGCGGTCCCTGCCCGTCCCCCGGACGAAGGCGGGACGGCTCCAGGTTCTCCCCACCCTCGAGGTCCCCGACCGACCCGGGGTCTTCGCCCTCGGGGACACGGCCGAGGTTCGGGATCCCCGGACGGGCCTGGTCGCTCCGTCGACCGCGCAGGCGGCGCTCGCGGAGGCCAAG
>JASIEC010000004.1 GCA_030046135.1 Thermoplasmata archaeon
GTCGACGCAGGGGCCGTGACCGGGGGACGGACCGCCGCCACGGGGCTCACCGCCGCAGGCGGGGGTCCAGGGCGTCCCGCAGCCCGTCCGAGAGGAAGTTGACGCTGATCGCCCACATGAACAGGGTGAGGCCGGGGAAGAGGATCTGCCACCACGGGACGATGCACCCCGACGCGAGCTGGCAGGTCTCGAGGAACCCCGTGAGGTTCGTCACGGAGAGCGCCGCGATCGCCCCCCATTCCGGGAAGTAGATCCCCGACGGGAAGATGTTCGAGAAGCCGAGGTAGACCAGGAACCCGAGGAAGAGCGGGACGGTCCCCACATCGAGCGACATCTGGATCAGCACGGGGTAGAGGCTGTTCGGCACGATGTGCCGGAAGACGATCCGGGAGCCCCGCGCCCCGGCGGCGCGGGCCGCTTCGACATACTTCTGCTCGCGGACGACGAGCGCCTGGCCTCGCACGACCCGGGCGTAGAACGGCCACCAGACGGCCGTGAACGCGAGGATGAGGAGCACGACGCTCGAGTCGACCGGCGCGAGCCCGAGGATCGTATGGGGGGTCGCCGTGACGACCGCGACGACGATGATCACGAAGAGGATCGTCGGGATCGACAGGAAGATGTCGACGAGCCGCATCAGGACCTCGTCGACGACCCCTCCGAAGAACCCCGAGATCGCCCCGAGGAAGAGGCCGGCGAGCGCCCCGCCGCCGACGATCGTGAGCGAGATCGTGATCGACCAGTCGGAGCCCCGGAGGAGGCCGTCGTAGATGTTGAAGAACGACGACCCGGACGGGTTCAGCGTGAGCGACCCGAGCGGCAGCGGGCCCGAGGTGAGCGTGGCGGACGGCAGCACGCTCGTCCAGACGAAACGACCTCCGAGCGTCGGCCCGATGATCGAGGGGTCCCCCGTCGGGGTCTGGTAGCAGCCCGCCTGGGGCGGGGGGGTGCCGACCGGGTACGTGCAGACCTGCGGGGAGGTGACGCACAGGTCGGTCGAGTTGTTCGCGACGTGGTTCGTGGCGCAGTACGGGGTGAGACCGGTCCAGGAGATCGGCTGGGTCGCCGCGTAGAGCGCCACCCCGGCGAAGACGAGGAGGATCCCGAGCCCGACCAGGGCGAGCGTGTTCCGCCGGAAGAAGTACCACGTCCGCTGGAGCTGGTCGAGCTGAGGGCTGGGCCGGCGCCCGCGCCGGCGACCGGGGCGGGGCGCCGGGGATGCGGCGACGGGCTCCATCCGGCCCTCACCCCAGGCGGACCCGCGGGTCCAGGTAGGCGTAGATCACGTCGACGATGATGTTCGTGACCACGACGATGATGGTGAACAGCAGGGTCGAGCCGAAGATCAGGGCGAAGTCGACCGTGCCGTACGTCGTCTGGACCGAGTAGGCGAGCATCAGCCCGATGCCGTTGAGGCCGAAGACGTACTCGACGACGGGGAAGCCCCCGAGGAAGAAGGCGAACGTGAGCCCGAGGACCGTCACCGTGACGTTGAGCGAGTTCCGGCCCGCGTGGCGGGAGACGACGTCCCGCTCGGGGATCCCCTCGGCCCGGGCCGTCCGGACGAAGTCGAGGTTCATCACCTCGAGCATGCTGTTGCGGACGAACCGCAGGAGGACCGCGATCGTCCCGAAGGCGATCACGAGGGCCGGCAGGATCATCCGGATGAGGGTGTCGAGGGCGAGCCAGTACTGGCCGTGGATCAGGGCGTCCACCGTCGGGAACCCGGTGGGGTGGGACGCCACGCCCGAGAGGACGAGCCCCGGACCGGTCGACTGGACCAGCCAGCCGGGATACGTCCCGCCCGCGAAGCAGAGCGTCGACGGCCAGGAGCCGTAGAACTCGAGGTACGTCGGCTCCCCGGACGGGCACCAGGGGGTGTGCGAGAAGTATCCCGTGGAGGCGCCGAACAGGATCGCCGCGCCGAGGAGCAGGAGCGAGGCGAGCAGGAACCCCGGCAGCGCGAACCCGGAGAACGACATGACGCGGGCCGCCTGGTCGACCGGCCGGTTCCGCTGGACCGCCGCGAGGTTCCCGAGGGGCAGCGCGACGGCGAGGATGATGAGGAGCGAGAGGACCGCGAGCTCGAGCGTGTAGGGCAGGTACCAGGCGAGCACGGAGGTCACCGGCTGGCCCGCGATCGCCGAATTGCGGCTCGCGGCGGAGCTATGGTTGTTCACCGTGCCCCACTGGAACGTGAAGCTGTGGAGCAGGTAGAGGCCCCACTGGACGGGGACCGGACGATCGAGACCGAGGGCGGCGATGTCCCGGGCGTAGACGGGGTTGGGGCAGTCGGTCGTGCTGTTCGTGGGGCAGGTTCCCTGGCCCGGCTGGAGCGTCGGGTTGTAGATCCACGGGCTCTTGCCGGGCGCGCCGAAGTGGGCGATCAGCTGCTGGGACTGGGGGAGCGAGCTCACCAGCGCGAAGGTGATCGTCATCACCCCGACGATCACCGGGATGAGGAGCAAGGCGCGGCGAACGAGGTAGATCCCGAGCTTCACCGGCCCCTCCGATAGAAATTAGACCCGCAAACTATATAATCCCCAAATTTCGAGCGACGCGCGGCGTGGAATACCGCTGGCCGGCGTAATCTGCGGCGGCGGCCCCGACCGCGCCCGAGGTCGGCGAAGGCCGCCCGGGATGTCCCCGCCGACCCGCTCGAATGTAAGGTATAAGCCCTGAATCCGACCTTGTACATCCGTCGCCGTGCCGGTCGGCGGCGCGGGAGAGGACCGATGCACCGAGCAAGGAGCGGAGATTGGGCGAAAGTGGCTGCGGTGATCACGATGGCCGTGGTGGGGTTCGGGATCGCGCCCGCCCTCACGGGCGGGGGACTCCTCCCGGCCGCGCAGCACGCGAGCGCCGTCGCGTCGACCGCCTCGTCGACGGCCGCCGAAACCACCGCCGCCGGATCGGCGGGTGTCTCATCGACCCCTTCGACGGCCTCGTGCCCCGGGGCCGAGGGCCCGCACCCGTGCACGCTGGACGTCTACGAGCTCGCGCCCGGCGGCGCGCCGACGACCGACCCCGCGGTCGCCTACTACACCCCCGACGACGAGGTGATCAGCAACGTCTACGAGTCCCTGATCACGTACAACGGTAGCCAGGTGGGGCCGCTCCCCTCCGACTTCATCCCGGTCCTCGCCACCTGCGTCCCCGGCTCGCAGGAGTGCAGCCAGCAGTTCGGCGAGTCGCTGGTGTTCGACAACAACACCACGCACGAGCCCCAGTTCTACACGTTCGAGATCGACGCGAACGCGAGGTTCTACGATCCGTCGACGGGCGCGAGCTGGCCGGTCTATCCGTCCGACGTGATGTTCTCGCTCGCGCGGACGATGTCGTTCGCCAACCTCCCGTTCCCCGAGTTCTACAACGGCTGGATCCTCTCCCAGGCGCTCCTCCCGCCCGCGTCGACGTCGTGGGACGGGGCGATCCACACGCCGTACAACAACACCCCGCGCGACGTCCTGAGCTCGATGATGGTCAACGTCTCCAAGTACTGCCCGTCCGCGACGAGCGGATCGAAGATCCGCACGAACGGCTGCATCACGTTCAACGTGGGGGCGTCCGGTGAGGCGTGGCCGTACTTCCTCGAACTGATCGGAGACCCCCTCGGTGGGAGCGTCACCCCCTGCGGGACGTTCACCTACCTCGGCGCGGGCCTCCCCGGGTTCCTGGGGACGACCGCGGCGCACGGGGACGGTTCCTGCCTGCTTCCGGGGAACTCCACCTCTACCTCGCAGGCCGGCTTCCAGAACTACCTCCGCACCGTCCAGCCGACCGCGTGGGACGGGGTTCAGGAGCTCGCCGCGGCCGGTCCGTTCTCCCCCCAGCCCCAGGTCCGCTACACGCTCGTCGGCTCCGGACCGTACTACGCGATGGATGTCACGACGAGCGGGGAGTACGGCAGCGGCGGCTACCAGCTGGCCGCCAACCCGGCCTACGCGGCCCCGCAGGGATGCGCGGGGGCCTCCTACTGCCTGCCCGATCCGGGGGACTACATCCCGAACGTCCACGTCTACTGGGACAACGACGACACGGTCGGCATCCAGGAGATGATCGCCGGCCAGGCGGACTACGTCCAGTTCGACCCGAGCCACACCTCGACCGTCCTCCAGCTCGCGAAGCAGGGGACGTACGGGATCCTCGGGAACGTCTCGAGCGGCAGCAACTGGTTCATGGCGTTCGAGCTGAACTTCAGCCTCACCGCCGAGCAGGCGAACGACCCCCAGAAGCTCCTCAACGTCCCCACCGACTTTCTCAGCAGCGACTCGCTGCGTCAGTTCCTCGTCCACGCGTACCCGTACACGTCGATCGAGGACCAGGTCTGGACCGACGACGGCCTCACCTACGGCTCGGAGTACGGCGGGGCGATCCCGCCCGCCCAGTCGGCGTACTACGACAGCAGCGTCGACTGGCCCACCGGGAACCCCGACACGGTCGCCACGGACGTCGGCGGCGCCGCGTGGTGGTGGACGCAGGCGACCACGTCCTCGAGCCCGTACTACGACCCGCAGCTCGCGAGCTGCTCGTCGTCGAGCCCCTGCCAGTTCCCGGTCATCGGCTGGATCGGGAACCCGAGCCTCGACGCCGCGATCTCCGACTGGATCTCCGAGATCGAGACCCTCTCGGGCGGCGCCCTCAAGCCGTACACGTTCGACCAGAGCGGCGCGACGTACGAGGCCGACGGGGCGCTCGGCAACGGCGCGGGGAACATGCCGATCTTCAACTGGGGCTGGGTCCCGGACTACCAGGACCCGACCGACTACCTCGGCCCGATGTGGATGCCGAACGGCTCGTTCAGCGACGCGATGGCCCTGTACTCGCAGTTCTCCCAGGCGCAGTACCACAACGCCGCCTGCGGGCACAGCGATCCGTCGACGTTCGCGAACCTCACCTACTGGGCGGGGATCGGCGAGATCCCGACCGAGTGCCAGGGGACCGCCTACGAGACGCTCGTCACCTGGGCGAACCTCACCGCCCACGACGCGAACCAGACCGAACGCGCGGTCAACTACGACCTCATCTCCTCGATCGGCAACGAGCTCGCCCTCATGGTCTACGCGTACATCAACGTCTACAACTACGACTACGGCTCCTGGCTCAGCCCCTCGGGGATCAACACGAACCCGAGCGTCGGGGGCGGCCTGGTCCAGACGTGGTACACGTGGGTGTACGCGTCGGACGTCCACTCGGTGACGTTCCAGGAGTCCGGCCTTCCCTCCGCGACGCCGTGGTCGGTCACGATGGCCGGCGTCACGAAATCCTCCACGACCTCCTCGATCGCGTTCTCGGGCGAGGCCAGCGGGTCGTACACGTACACCGTCGCCTACGCCCCCGGCTACGGCGCGTCGCCGAGCAACGGGACGGTGACGGTCGCCGCGTCGGACGTGAGCGTCCCCATCACGTTCTCGGCGTTCACGCCGCCCCTCTATCCGGTGAGGTTCCAGGAAACGGGGCTCGTCACCGGGACGAACTGGAGCGTGGTCATCGACAACGTGGGGTCGGTCGCCGGGTCCGGGATGCTGCCGAACGGGAGCGAGGCGCTCGTCGCCCAGCTCCCGGCCGGGACGTACACGTTCGTCTCGGGGACCGTGCTCGGCTACACCGCGACCGCGGGCGCGGGGTTCACGGTCGTGGCCTCGCCCGTCACCGTCCCGATCACGTACGCGGGGAACCTCGCGGCCACCTGGCCCGTGACGTTCACGGCCTCCGGGCCGCCCCTCGGCACCAGCTGGGGCGTCACCGTCACGACCTCGACGGGGCCGGTGACGCTCACGAACACCACGCAGAACCTCACGTTCTACGTCAAGAACAACACGACGTACCCGGTGACGTTCTCGGTGCCGAGCGGCGACGTCGCGCCGGCGGCGCTCGCCTCCGTCGCGGTCAACAACTCGTCGGTCAACGTGACCGTGCCGATCACGCCCACCGCGGACGCGTTCCCGCTCACGTTCAAGGAGACGGGGCTCGACCCGACGGCCTGGTCGGTCTCGATCGCGAACCTCACGGTCACGTCGACGGGGACGTCGCTCACGTTCGAGCTCCCGAACGGCACGTTCGTCTGGACGCTCCCCGCGGTGGGCGGGTACAACGCCACCGTCACGAGCGGCTCCGCGACCGTCAACGGCACGTCGACGAAGTCGGAGGCGGTCGCGTTCACCCCCGTCCTCTACGCGATCCAGTTCTTCCAGAGCGGCCTCCCCGCCGGCCTCGCCTGGAACGTGACGATCGGGCTCGCGTCGCCGAGCTCGATCTCGTACCAGCTGACGTTCTTCCTGCCGAACGGAACGTACCCGTTCTCGGTCCTCTCCCCGGCCGGGTTCGGCTCGGGGCCGTCGAACGGCTCGCTCGTGGTCGACGGGGCCGGCGTCCAGCAGACGCTCGTCTTCGGTGCGCTCTACGTCGTCTCGTTCGCCGCGACCGGCCTGCCCGGGAGCGCCACATGGTCCGTCGAGATCGCCTCCCAGAACGGGACCCAGAGCTCGTCCGGGAACGCGACGCTCCTGAACTTCAACATCATCAACGGGACCTGGCCGTTCTCGATCCGAGTGAGCGCCGGGTACACCGCCACCCCCGGGTCGGGCGTCGCGACCGTCCAGGGGAACACGGTGACGATCCCGGTGGCGTTCAGCCGCAACGCGACCGGCCCGAGCGCAGCGTACCTCGGGACCCGCGCCTACGAGATCATCGGGGGCCTCGCCGCGCTCGCGGCGATCGGCTTCGGGCTCGCCGCGTTCTACGGGCGGAGGACCCCTCCGGCGCCGTCGCCTCCCCAGAACTGGACGGAGGGCCCGTCCTCGCCGCCGGGCGGATCGTCGCCTCCGCCGGCGTCCCCGTAGGCACCCGCCGACCGTCCCCCGCCCCCGGCCGCCCTCGGCGACGGAGCTCGCGGCTCAGAGCAGCGGAAGCGCCCCGGTGATCGGGTCGAGCGCCGCCTCGAGGGCCGGTCCGAGGCCGAGGCACGTCCGGGTCCCGGGCTCGACCTCGGTGAGGCCCGCGTCGTCGACCCAGGCGGTCGGGATCCCCTTCGCCCGGGCGTCGCGCTCGAGCGCCTCGAGGTCGGCGAGCGCGGGGACCCCGAGGGCGATCTTCCGGCCCCCCTCCGCCTGCCACGCCTCGAGCACGTCCGGGGCGCGGTGCTCGGCCCGGAACGCGAGCGCGACCGCCGCGTGGGCGACCTGGACCGCGACCTTCCCCGGCGAGAGGCCGAGGTCCCCGCGGACCACGACGACCATCTTGTAGGCGCCCCGCGGCCGCTTAGAGGTCATACTCGGCCTCCCGCGCCCGAAGGCGCTCCTCGCGGGCCCGCTCGAGTTCCTCGAGGCGGGCCCGGAGCGCCGGGGCGCCGTCGGGGTCGTCGCCCGAGCGCAGACGGCGCAGGATCGTCCTCTCCTCGCCCCGGAGCCGGTCGAGCTCTCGAGTGAGCTCCCAGGCTCCCTCCTCCCCCGGACGCCCCTCGATCCGGGGTGCGGCCGGAGGGACGGGAGCGAACGCTCCTTCGAGCCAGGCGACGACCCCGGCGATCGCGGCGACCGCCGCGAGGGCCGCCTCGAGGAGGGGGTCGCCCCAGGCCGCGCTGAACCCTCCCGGGGCGGCCGAGAGCAGGAGGTAGCCGACGAGCACCGTGAGGACCACGCTGAGGACGAAGGCGACGACGACCGTCTCGAGCGCGTGCCGGGCCCCGTCGGGCCCGCGGAAGCGCCACTCCGGGAAGATCGCCCGGCTGACGGCGAATCCGGGGACGAAGAAGAGGAGGGCCCCGCCGACGACGGCCTCGAGGACGGCGACGGGATCCATCCGGCTACCCGCTCACGGCTCGGGGGCGGCGCCGCCCGCGAACTGCTTCTCGATCTGGCGGCGGAGCCGGCGGTTGGAGACGAGGCCGTGGGCGGCCTTGCGCGTCATCTCGAACTGCTTGAGCAGAGCGCGGACCTCCTGGGGCCGCTGGCCGCTGCCCCGGGCGATCCTCTGGACCCGTTCGGCCTTGATGATCTGGGAGTCGTCGAGCTCCTCGGGCGTGAGGGAGTCGAGGATCGCGCGGTATCGCCGGAGACGCCGCTGGGACTCGTCGAGCTGCTTGTCGTCGACCTTGGCGGGGCCGAGCGTGGGGAGCATCGAGATCAGCTTCGAGACCGGTCCCATCTGGCCCAGCGACTCGAGCTGCGTCCGCATGTCGCGGAGGGTGAACTTCCCTCCCATCAGGTGCTTCGCGGCCTCCTCGGCCGCCTCCTTGTTGGAGAGCTCCTCGAACCGCTCGAGGAGGGTCTGGATGTCGCCCATCCCGAGCAGGCGCGAGACGAACCGGGTCGGCTCGAACCGCTCGAGCTCGTCCAGGTGCTCCCCGGTGCCGAGGAAGACGATCGGCGCGCCGCTCGCGGCGACCGCCGAGAGCGCGCCCCCCGCCTTCGCCGAGCCGTCGAGCTTCGTCACGATCACCCCCGTGAGACCGACCGCCTTGTGGAACGCCTCCGCGCTCCGGCCCGCCGCCTGGCCCATCGCCCCGTCGAGGACGAGCAGGACCTCCTCGGGCTCGAGGACGGTCCGGACGCGCTGGAGCTCCGCGATCAGCTCGGCATCGATGCCGCTCCGCCCCGCGGTGTCGACGATGACGGCGAGGTGCGGCGGGAGCTTCGCGAGCCCGGCGCGGACGATCTCCTCCGCCCGGCGCTCCGAGCGGTCGGCGTAGACATCGGCCCCGATCTTTCGGCCGAGCTGCTCCAGCTGGTCGATCGCCGCCGGCCGGTGGACGTCGGCCGCGATCAGCCCCACCCGGACGCCGTGCTTCTGGAAATGCCGGGCGAGCTTCGCGGCCGTGGTCGTCTTCCCCTGCCCGAACAGACCGGCGAGGAGGATCCGTTTCGGCTTCACCTCGAACGGCCGGTCCTTGCCGAGGATCCCGCGGATCTCCTCGTAGATGATGCGAACGAGGAAGTCCCGGAGGCTCGCGCCCGCGGGCGGCTTCTCCTCGGTCGCTCGGTGGCGGACCCGCTTCGTGAGGTCGAGCGCGAGCTGGACGTTGACGTCGGCCTGGAGGAGCGCCCGCTGGATGTCCCGGACCACCTCGGAGAGGAGCGCCTCGTCGACGACCGAGCCGCGCGCGATCTTCTGGAGGACCCCGCGCAGGGACTTTCCGAGGGAATCGAGAACCATACCGGTAGACGCCGCGGCGCGCGCCGCGCTTCGCGTCGACCACCCTCCGCCGGTATATCTCCCCGCCGGCGGAGCGCGGGCCCCGCCCCCGGCGGCTGATAGCCTGATATGCCGCCTCCCGCTCGAACGGTGAGGATCATGACGCCGGAGCCTGCGCCCGCCGCCCGGCCGACCCCTCCCAAGCTCAATCCGGTGCGGGTCCCGGTCCCGGAGGAGCCCGCGGCCGAGCGGACCGACGACTTCCGCGAGATCCTCCACGCCTACTCGCGCGAGGACGCGGTGCTCGAGGCGAAGCGCTGCATCCAGTGCCGCCGGCCGTGGTGCGTCGAGGCGTGCCCGATCACGCAGGACTGCCGCGAGTACATCCGGCTCATCGCGGACGAGCGGTTCGACGACGCCGCGCGTGTGACGCTGCGCGACGATCCGCTCGCGACGACCCTCTGCAAGGTCTGCTACCACTACTGCGAGGAGGCGTGCGTGATCACGAAGAAGGGGGTCCCGATCGCGATCCGGCACCTGAAGCGCGCGGCGCTCGACTACGGCGCGAGCGACCTCGCGTACGTCCCGTCGAAGCCGAAGGGCCAGCGCGTGGCGGTCGTCGGCGCAGGGCCGGCCGGTCTCATGGCCGCCTGGGACCTCGGGGTGCGCGGCTACTCGGTCACGGTCTACGAGCAGGAGCCGCGCGCCGGCGGGCTCGTCCGGACCATCCCGGCGTACCGGATGACGAGCGACGACCTCGCCGCCGACCGATCGAGGTTCCGGAACCTCGACGTCACGTTCGTCGAGTCGACCCGGGTCGGGGCGACGACGACGGTCTCGGAGCTCCTTGCCGACGGCTACCAGGCGGTGTTCCTCGGGCTGGGCACCCCGACGCACCGCACCCTCGGCATTCCGGGCGAGGGGCTCCCGGGGGTCCTGCCGGCGCTCGAATTCCTCAAGCGGGAGGACGCCGGCGATCCGCTCCCCGTCGGCCGGGCGATCGTCGTGGTCGGGGGCGGCGACGTCGCGATGGACTCGGTGCGCACCGCCCTGCGCCGCTCCGGCGGCGGAACGGTCACGCTGGTCTACCGCCGGGGACGCGAGGAGATGCCGGCCGACCCCGAGGAGGTTCACGGGGCGGAGGTCGAGGGGATCCGATTCCTGCTCCAGCGCACCCCGGTCCGGATCGTCGGCGGCTCGCACGTGGAGGGGCTTGAGATTGTGGCGACCGAGCTCGGTCCGCCCGACGCCGGGGGCCGTCGGGCTCCGGTCCCCGTGCCGGGGTCCGAGGCGACAATCCCCTGCGACACCGTGATCGTCGCGGTCGGGCAGCGGGCCGATCTTCGGGGCTTCGGCTCCGAGCTCGGGCTCGCCCTCACGACCCAGGGATGGCCGGAGGGCAAGGGCGCAGGGTTCGCGACCGAGGTCCCGGGGGTGTTCGCCGCGGGCGGCCGGTCGGTCGTCTACGCGATGGGCGCCGCGATGGAGGCGGTCGTCGCGATCGATGCGTACCTCGCGGCGAAGGGCGGGGGAGCGCCGACCCCTCGGCCCGACCCGTTCGGGGGCTCCGGCTCCTTCGCGCTGCCTCCCGGCTACACGAAACCGATACGCTCCTAGACCGCCCCCCGTCGCCCGGGAAGGTATTTCCGCCGGGGCACGCCGGTGGTAGGGCATGGGCCGGGGTCGGCGACGGGTCGCGTTCGCGGCAGTCGTCGCGGCGATCGTCGCCGGACTCGGGGTCCTCCTTCCCGGCCTCTCCCTCGCGCCCCTCCCGACCAGCTCCCTCCCCGGGAGCGAGCCAGCGGCGGCCCCGTCAGTCCCGACGCTCTCGTTCGCCGAGCGCGCTGGCTACGACCCCGCCAACGCCTCCCTTGCGTCCGACCTCCGGGCCGCGACGGCGACAATTTCCGTTTCGCTCACGTTCGAGCCTCGGGGTCTCACGGACGGGTTGGGCTCCGAGTCGGGAGCGACGCCGGCGGCGTTCGGGGCCCGATTCGGTGTGGCTCCCTCGCTCCTCACGGCCGCGGAGCGCTACTTCGCGTCCGAGGGGGTCTCCGTCGTGGGCGCGGGGGCCGACGGGATCTCGCTCAACCTCGAGGGGCCGGCCCGGTCGGTCGGGGAGGCGTTCGGGACGTCGCTCGTCGCCGGGACGTACGACGGGCGGACCGTCGTGTTTCCCGACTCCCCTCCGTCCCTCCCCTCGTGGCTCGAACCGTCCGTGGCCGGCGTCGTCGGCCTCGAGATCGGGTTCCAGACGTTCTCGTTCTCCCTCTCCTCGTCCGGCGCGCCCCTTCCGGCCCTCGACTCGTCGCCGCAATCGGGGCTCGGCTCGATCACTCCCGCGGACGCGAGGACCGCGTACAACCTGAGCGGTCTCTACAACCTCACGTCCAAGCCGACGTACCCCACGAACGAGTCGATCGCGGTGATCCTCTGGGGGCCCGGGTACGCGCCGAGCGACATCGGGACGTTCCTCAACCAGGACTACCCTTCGGGCTTTCCGAAGCCGACGATCGTGCCGGAGCCGATCGGGGACGCCCCGGATCCGTCATCCTCCGCGCTCCTCGCGGCGGACCAGCGCGCGGTCGAGGAGCTCACGCTCGACATCGAGTGGTCGCTCTCCTCGGCCCCGGGGGCGACGATCTACGCGATCTACGCCCCCGACGGCCCCTCGTCGGACGGCTTCAGCCCGAGCACGAGCAACCTCACGCTCGCGCTCGAGAAGGCGCTCTCGCTCGACGTCTCCGTGATCTCGATGTCGTTCGGGACCCCCGAATCGTCGGCGGGAGGGATGCGCTCCGCCTGGGAGCCTCTCCTGTCGGAGGCGCGCTCGCGCGGCATCACGGTGCTCGCCGCCACCGGCGACCTCGGGGGCGACGCGGAGGACAACTGCCAGGGCGGACCGTCGGTCGACTATCCCGCGACGTCCCCGAACGTGACGGCCGTCGGCGGAACGAACCTCAGCTACACGGCGAACCCGCTCGGGTCCCCGACCATCTCGGAGTCGGCGTGGAGCGGCAGTACCGGCGGATACTCCACCCTGTTCGGGGCCCCGTCCTGGCAGGAGGTCGGGAGCGCCGCGGCCCCGATCGAGGCGAACGGGCACCGGGGCCTGCCCGACGTCGCGGCGACCGCGTCGGACAACTACGTCTACTACAACGGCTCGAACTCCGCGGCCTCGGGGACGAGCTTCGCGACGCCCCTCTGGGCGGGCCTCGTCGCGTCGATGGACGCGGTCAACGGTTCGCGCCTCGGCTGGATCAACGCGCGTCTCTACCACATCGGCGCGAACGAGCCGGGCGGGGCGATCGGCGACGGGCTCGTGGACATCACCTCGGGCGGGAACTGCCTCGGCTCCGCCACGACCGGCTGGGACACCGCGACCGGCTGGGGATCGCCCCGGGCCGTCCTCCTCTACGAGGATTTCGAGGGGTCGTTCGTCGATCTGTCCCTCAGCGTCACGCCGACAACGGTCGCCCCCGGGGGGACGATCGTCGTCCACGCCGAGCTCGAGAACCACAACGGGACCCCGCTCCCCGGGACGACGATCAACGTCACGCTGCGCTCGACGACGACGATCGGCCCGTGCACGGGCCTCTTCGACTCGGGCTCCCCCTCGACGAACGGCACCGGCGGGATCGGCCTCATCCTGCGCGTGCCGTACTGCTACCTGGGCTCCCACGCTCTCGTCAACGTCTCGGTGGTGACGCCGAAGCTCTACGGCGCGGTCCAGGGCCGGGTCGCGGTGAACCTTCTCGGCCTCGTGCCCGGGCTCGAGGTCCTCGAGGTCCCCCCGTGGAACTACGTCACGTTTGTCGGGATCGTCGGCGCGGCGGTCGCCGTCGGCGGGTGGCTCGGGCGAGGGCCACCGCCGGTCGTCCGCCGCCGGCCGCCCGGGCCCTCGCAGGATCGGTCCTCGGCCGCTCCGCCACCTCCGCCAACCCCGCCCCCGCCGACGTCGGCGTCCGGCCCAGCTCCGGCCCCGGCGTCGCCCAGCGCTCCTCGGGGGCCGCCCCCCGCCGCCCCTCCGTCGCCCCCGGCCCCGTGAGCGGGCCGGAAATTTCTGGATAGGCTCTTAACTCGGGCCCCGCCTCGGGCACCCGTGTCCGCCGAGTCGGGAGGGCCGTCCGGCGCCGACACCTCGATCTCCCTCTCCGCCTCGGAGCGCAAGCTCCTCACCGCCCTCCGCTCGTCCCAGGATCTCCCCGTCGACGAGGAGTCCCTGCCGGTCGAGGTCGGGGAGAGCGCGGACGCCGTCCGCGGGAGCCTCCAGCGACTGCGCTCGAAGCGGCTCGCCGTGGTCCACGAAGAGCACACCTCGATCCCTCGCCTCACGCCCCGGGGCGAGGCGATCCGGCGCGCCGGCCTCCCCGAGCGGCGACTGTTCGAGGCGCTCCGACGTCGCGGCTCGCTCGGGCTCGACGAGCTCGCGGCCGAGGGGCTCCAGGGCGAGGAGCGCTCCGCCGCCATCGGGATCCTCCGGCGGCAGGGTCTGCTCGCCGAGGGGATGCCGCTCCGATGGGTCGGGCCCGCGCCCCCGACGGAGCCCGAGTTTCCCGAGGAGGCGCTCCTCGGATCGCTCTCGCGCGGCGAGGTTCCGTCCGACGCCGAGTCGATTCGCTCGCTCGAGCGGCGCGGGCTCGTCCGGATCGAGCACCGCTCGCGGAAGCGTTGGGCGCCGTCCGAGGAAGGGCGGTCCCTTGTCCTCGCCCCCGAGGGGGTGGAGCCGATCGGGGGCGTGACCCCGTCGCTGCTCTCGGGCGGGGGATGGAAGGACCGACCGTTCCGGCCGTACGACGTCCGCGCCCCGGTCCCCCGGCTCCAAGGGGCTCGGCCGAACCCGTACGTGCGCTGGCTCCACGACTTCGAGGAGATGCTCCTCGGGCTCGGGTTCGAGGAGGCGGAGGGCCCTCTCCTCGAGACGGAGTTCTGGAACAACGACGTCCTGTTCATGCCCCAGGACCACCCGGCCCGATCGATCCACGACGCGCTCGCCGTGGTGGGCGTCGCCGGGCACGCGCCCCCCGCCGAGCTCCTCGCCCGCGTCGCCGCTGCCCACGAGGGCCGAGCCCTGCCGGGCGAGGAGCACCCGCTCGGCCCCGGGTGGGC
>JASIEC010000046.1 GCA_030046135.1 Thermoplasmata archaeon
GCACTCGAAGACGGCGTCCCGGATCTGCGGGCGGACGTCGGTGACTCGGCGGACGATCCCCGCGATCGCGAGGAACCGGTTGAGGTCGGTCTCCCGGACCGCCCGGACCGGGCGGTGGGCGGGGCCGGGGAGCTCGACGACCCTCAGGCGGAGCTTCTCCGCGTCGGCCCCCGCGACAGGGAGGAGGTCGCGCATCGCGCGGACCCCCGCGGCGAGGACCTCCTCGGGCCGCTCGAGGAGGAGGTCGGCGAGGCCGGTGTCGATCGCGTCGAGCACGGGGAACGCGAGCTCCACCGACCGCTGCTCGGGGAACCGCCCGAACACCTCGAGGATCCGGGGCCGGAGGCCCGCCTCCTCGAGCGCCGCGACCCACCGCCCCTGGAGCGCGGCGGGGTCGGGAGCGGCCAGCCGGGCTGCGACCATGGGGCTCTCCCCTTACGGGTCGAGACGATAACGGTCGCGGGGGAAGAGCCGGCTCTCCCGGATGTTGGCCAGGCCCGCGAGCGCCTGGACGAGACGGTCGATCCCGAGGCCCCACCCCCCGTGGGGGGGCATCCCGTACCGGAACGCCTCGAGGTACCCCGCGAACGAGCCGGGGTCGAGCCCCGCCGAGGCGAGGTTGGCGAGCAGCGGGTCGAGCCGGTGCTCCCGGAGGCCCCCGCTCGCGATCTCGAGGCCGCGAAAGTCGAGGTCGAAGTAGTACGTCGACCCGGGGTCGTCGTCCCGACGCCGGGCGTAGAACGTCGCCGCCTTCACCGAGGTCGGGTAGTCCGTCAGGAAGTAGAACGGCGCCCCCGACTCGCGCGCAACGCGCTCCCCGATCGCCTTCTCCTCCTCGGTCCCGAAGTCCCGGCCCGCCCCCGGGCGCCCGAGCCATCCCTCGCACGTCGCGAAGGAGTACCGGGGGAACGGGAGCTCGAGGCGCGGGAGCCCGGCGGCGAGCGGGTTGCCGGACGCCTCGAGGACGGAACGGGTCGCGCCGACGGAGTCGGCGACGATCCCCTCGAGGAGCCCCCGGAGCTCCTCGGGGTCGTCGACGTACCCGACCTCGGCGTCCAGGCTCGTGAACTCCGTAATGTGGCGGACGGTGTCGGACGGCTCGGCCCGGAACGCGGGGGCGATCTCGAAGACCCGCTCGAGGCCCGCCCCGATCAGCATCTGCTTGTAGAGCTGCGGGCTCTGCGCGAGGTACGCCGGGCGGTCGAAGTAGGCGACCGAGAAGAGCGTCGCCCCGCCCTCGGCGCCCTGCCGGAGGAGCTTCGGAGTCTCGACCTCGACGAACCCCCGGTGGAGGAACGCCTCCCGGAAGCCGGCGAGGAGCGCCGAGCGCAGCTCGAAGATCGCCCGGACCGCGGGCTTGCGGAGATCGAGGACCCGGTGGTCGAGCCGGGTGTTGAGGTCGGCCCCGACCTTGTCGACGACCCCGAGCGGGAGCGGGACCGCGGCCCGGGAGACGACCCGGGCCCCGGCGAGGGCGAGCTCGAAGCCCCGGTGGGACTTCTCGGTCGCGCGGACGGTCCCGTCGATCTCCACGACCGACTCCCGCGGCAGCTCCTCGAGGAGGGCGAACAGCGCCGGGTCGGTCGTCCCGCGCTTCAGGACGACCTGGGTCGTCCCCGAGATGTCCCGGACGAGCGCGAACGCGACGCCCCCGTGGCTCCGGTACTCCTCGAGGTGGCCCGCGATCCGGACGACCTCGCCGTCCCGGGTCCGAAGCTCACGCGACAGCCGGCGGGGGGGCGGCAGGGGCCGCGACCTCCTTCTTGGCGGCGGCGGCGCGGACGAGGGCGACGTAGAGCGGATGGGGCGCCTCGGGACGGGAGAGGAACTCGGGATGGAACTGGACCCCGAGGAAGAACGGATGCCCCGCGAGCTCGATCGCCTCGACCCGGCCGTCGACGGCGCTCCCGGTGACCGCGAGGCCCCGGGCCCGGAACCGCTCGAGGTACGCGGGGTTGAGCTCGTAGCGGTGGCGGTGCCGCTCCCAGATCTCGGTCCGCCCGTAGAGGCGGGCGACGAGCGAGTCGGGGACGAGGTTCACCCGCTGCGCCCCGAGGCGCATCGTCCCCCCGAGGTTCTCCCGCCCCTTCTGCTCCTCGAGCAGGCTCACGACGGGGTCGGGGGTCGCGGGGTCGATCTCGGTCGACGTCGCGGCCGAGAGGCCGAGGACGTCGCGCGCGAACTCGACCGCCGCCATCTGGAAGCCGTAGCAGATGCCGAGGTACGGGATCGACTCCGCCCGGGCGATCCCGATCGCGCGGATCTTCCCCTCCACGCCCCGGGCCCCGAAGCCGCCCGGGACGAGCATCGCGTCCGTGCGGCGCAGGCGGGCCTCGAGGGTCGGGTTCTTCGGGATGTCCTCGGAGTCGTACCATCGGAGGTTCACCCCGATCCCGAGGTGGCCCTGGACGTGATGGAACGCCTCGATGTGCGAGAGGTAGGCGTCCTTGAGCTCCGTGTACTTCCCCACCATCGCGATCTCGACGGACGGGCTGGCGCGCCGGTGCGTCCCGAGGAACTCCTTCCACGCCGCGTAGTCCGGGGGACGGTCGGGCAGGCGCAGGAGGCGCGCGAGGAGCGAGCCGACCCCCTGGGCCTCGAGGACGAGGGGCACCTCGTAGATGAGCGGCTGGTCCGCGACCGAGATCACCGCCTCGGGAGGGACGTCGCAGAACAGCGAGATCTTCGCCTTGATGTCCGCGGTGAGCGGGGCGGGGCCGCGGGCGATGATCATGTTCGGTCGGATCCCGATCGCGCGCAGCTCGCGGACCGAGTGCTGGGTCGGCTTCGTCTTCGCCTCGCCGACCGGGCCCACGACGGGTACGAGCGTGGTGTGGACGAACGCCATCGCCCCCTCGCCGAGCTCGTAGGAGAGCTCCCGCAGCGCCTCGAGGAACGGCATCGACTCGATGTCGCCGACGGTCCCGCCGACCTCGACGAGCACGACCTCGGCCCCCGCGGCCTCCGCGACGTCGCGGACCGCGCGCTTGATCTCGCCCGTCACGTGCGGGATGATCTGCACGGTGTTGCCGAGGTAGTCCCCCCGCCGCTTCTTCTCGATCACCGAGCGGTAGATCTTCCCCGTCGTCAGGTTGTGCGAGCCCGAGAGGCTCTGCCCCAGGAACCGCTCGTAGTTGCCGAGGTCGAGGTCGGCCTCGGTCCCGTCGTCCAGGACGAACACCTCCCCGTGCTGGTACGGGTTCATCGTCCCCGCGTCGACGTTGAGGTACGGATCGATCTTGAGGATCGTGACGGAGACCCCTCGCGCCTTGAGGAGCCGGCCCAGCGAGGAGGTCGTGATCCCCTTCCCGAGCCCGGAGATCACGCCCCCGCTGACGACTAGGACCTTCACGACCGACCGTCCGCCCGCTCGGAGCAGGTCACGCGCATATGAGGCTATGCGCGAGCGACGCCCGCCCGGGTCGTTCCGAGGGAGGCTCCGTCAGAACGAGGCCCGGCGTCCGGAGGGGTCGCGGTGGAACCGGCCGAACTCCGGCACCGACGCGAGCCGACCGCCGTCGAAGACGGGGCCGTCGGTGCACACATGGAACGGGCCGAACGCGCAGGCGTCGCACATCCCGAGGGCGCACTTCATGTGCCGCTCGACCGAGCCAAAGCACGGGACCCTGCGGGCCGCCGCGGACCGGACCACCTTGTCCATCATCCGCTCCGGCCCGCAGGTCCAGACCGCATCGATCGACCCCTCCTCGAGGATCGTCGCCGCAACCTCCGTGACGTATCCGTGGAACCCCTCGGAGCCGTCGTCGGTGGCGACGCGGACCGTCGCCCCGCATCGCTCGAACCGCTCACGGAACAGGAGCTCTGGCCGCTGCGTCGCGCCGAGGGCGACGACGACCGAGCCACCCCGGGCCCGGACCCGCTCCACGGCCGGGGCGAGCACCGCGGAGCCCGAGCCCCCGGCGACGACGAGGGTCCGCCCGGGCGAGGTCGGGAACGGGCGGCCGTACGGCCCTCGGATCGCGACCGCGTCGCCCGGGCGGATCGCCTGGATGCGCCGGCTCGTGTCCCCCATCGACTTCACGGTCACCCCCTTCGACGCCCCGTCGGTGAACGAGAGCGACATCGGGAGCTCGTCGTCCCCCGGGATCCAGAGCATCACGAACTGCCCCGGCTCGGCCGGGGGCCCGTACGGGAACCGGAGCGTGACGGTCGACGGCGTCTCCTCGACCCGCTCCGAGACGCGGACGACCGACCGCACGGACGTCGCTAACGGGCCCGCGATATAGCGGCTCAGCCGGCGGCTCGGGCCCCCGGGCCGGACGGGGCCCCGTGCGCAGCCCCGACGGCGTCCTCGAGCCGCGCGAAGCCGAGCTCGTCGAGCAAGGTCCCGAGCTCCCTCGCCAGGCGACCGAAGACGTCGATCCCCTCGAACGCCACCTGCGTGCCGACCTCGACGGCGCGCGCCCCCGCCATGACGTACTCGAGGGCGTCCTCCGCCCGGGCGATCCCGCCCACCCCGACGATCGGGATCCGGACCCTCTCGTAGATCTGCCAGACGCAGGCGAGGCCGACCGGCTTGATCGCCGGGCCGCTGAGCCCTCCCAGCCCGTGCGAGAGGACCGGGCGCTTCAGGCGGACATCGATCGCGAGGCCCCGGACCGTGTTGATCGCGCTCACGGCGGCGGCCCCGCCGCGCTCGGCGGCGGCGGCGAGCGCCGCGGGGTCCGCGGCGTTCGGAGTGATCTTCGCGATCACCGGGAGCTTCGTTTCGGCGGTCACGGCCCGGACGATCCTCTCGACCTGACCGGGCTCGCTCCCGACCTCCGTGCCGAACCCCTCGGCGTGGGGGCAGCTCAGGTTGAGCTCGATCGCGCGGACACCGGCCGAGCTCATCCGCCGGGCGAGGCGGGCGAACCCTGCCTCGTCCCCGGCGAACACCGACCCCACGATCACCGCCCCGGCGTCCCGGGCGGCCGCCATCTCGGCCAGGTACTCGTCGATCCCCGGGTTCGGGAGACCCATCGCGTTCAGCATCCCCCAGGTCCCGTACGTCTCCACGGTCGGGTTGGGGTATCCCGCCCGTGGCCCCTCGCCGATCGACTTCGTGATGACCCCGCCGGCTCCGGCGCGCCACGCCCCGACGAGCGACGCCCCGGTCTCCCCCCAGATCCCGGAGGCGAGGAGGAACGGGTTCCGGAGCTCGAGACCCGCGCACCGGACGTCGACGGACGCCACGACGCGCTCGGACGGGGGGACGGCTTAAAGCGCCTCGCCCGGATGATGGCGGCGCGATGCACCTGGACCGCCTCACGGACGCGGCGCGAGCGGCGCTCGAGGCGGCGTTCCAGCGGGCGGCCGAGAGGCGCCACCCCTCGGTCGAACCCGAACACCTCCTCGCGGCCCTCCTCGCGAGCCCCGACGGAACGGTGCCGAACCTGCTCGGCAGCCTGGGGGTCGCGACCGAGGGCCTCGCCGCCCGCGTCGAGGAGCGGCTGGGGGCGCAGCCGACGGCGGACAAGGTCGCCCCGTCCGACCAGTACCTCTCGCGGGCGCTCACCCAGGTCCTTGACGCCGCCGAGGCCGAGGCGGGGAAGCGCAAGGACCGCTACACGAGCGTCGATCAGCTCCTCCTGGGCCTCCTCGCGGTCGCTTCACCGGCCCGCGAGCTGCTCGAACGGGCCGGGGTCCGGCGGGCGGCGGTCGAGGCCGCGCTCGCGTCGGCCCGGGGTGGGGAGCGGCCGGTGGAGTCGCGCGGGGAGGAGGGAACGTACCGCTCCCTCGAGAAGTACGGCCGGGACCTCACCGCGCTCGCTCGGGAGCGCAAGATCGACCCCGTGATCGGGCGCGACGAGGAGATCCGACGGGTCCTCCAGATCCTCTCGCGACGGACGAAGAACAACCCGGTCCTCGTGGGCGAGCCCGGGGTCGGGAAGACGGCCGTCGTCGAGGGGCTCGCGCTCCGCATCGCGACCCACGACGTCCCCGAGTCGCTCCGGGACAAGCGCCTCGTGGCCCTCGATCTCGGGGCCCTCCTCGCGGGGGCGAAGTTCCGGGGCGAGTTCGAGGAGCGGCTGAAGGCGGTCCTCGGGGAGGTCGAGCGCTCCGAGGGGAGGGTGATCCTGTTCATCGACGAGCTTCACACGCTCGTCCACGCCGGCGCGACCGAGGGCGGGGCGCTCGACGCCTCGAACCTCCTCAAGCCCGCGCTCGCCCGGGGGACCCTCCACTGCATCGGGGCGACGACGACCCAGGAGTACCGACGCTACATCGAGAAGGACGCCGCGCTCGAGCGCCGGTTCCAACCGGTGCCGGTCGCCGAGCCGTCGGTCGAGGACACGATCTCGATCCTGCGAGGCCTCAAGGAACGCTACGAGCTCCACCACGGGGTCCGGATCTCGGACGCGGCGATCGTCGCCGCGGCGACGCTGAGCGCGCGGTACATCCCCGACCGCCATCTCCCCGACAAGGCGATCGACGCGGTCGACGAGGCGGCGTCGGGGGTCCGGCTCGCCCTCGACTCCCGCCCGGGCGAGCTCGACCAGCTGTCGCGCCGGATCCGCCAGCTCGAGATCGAGCGGACCGCCCTCTCCAAGGAGAGCGATCCGGCGAGCCGGGATCGCCTCCGCGCCCTCGACAAGGAGCTCTCGAACCTCAAGGAGAGGAACGTCGAGCTCGAGAGGAAGTGGCGCAAGGAGAAGGAGGAGGTCGAGCGGGTCCGGTCGATTCGGGCCGAGCTCGACCGGGCGAAGGCCGAGGAGGAGCGCGCCGAGCGCGCGGGGGATCTCGAAGCGGCCGCCCGACTCCGGTTCGGCACGGTCCCCGAGCTCGAGAAGAAGCTCCTCCCGCTCACCAAGGCGTCGGGGCGGGAAGCCGCCTCGGCGATGCTGAGGGAGGAGGTCGGCGAGGAGGACGTCGCGCGGGTCGTCGCGAAGTGGAGCGGCGTCCCGGTGACGCGGATGCTCGAGGGGGAGAAGGAGCGGCTCCTCCGGCTGGAGGAGGAGCTCGGGCGTCGCGTCATCGGTCAGAAGGAGGCCGTCGCGGCGGTCGCCGCGGCGGTGCGGCGCTCGCGCTCCGGCCTCGCGGACCCGAACCGGCCGATCGGGGTGTTCCTGTTCGTCGGCCCGACGGGCGTCGGGAAAACCGAGCTCGCGAAGGCGCTCGCCGCCCTCCTGTTCCACTCGGAGCGGGCGTTCGTTAGGATCGACATGAGCGAGTACATGGAGAAGCACACCGTGGCGCGCCTCGTGGGGGCGCCCCCCGGCTACGTCGGCTACGAGGAGGGGGGCCAGCTCACCGAGGCGGTCCGCACCCACCCGTACACCGTCGTCCTGTTCGACGAGGTCGAGAAGGCGCATCCCGAT
>JASIEC010000047.1 GCA_030046135.1 Thermoplasmata archaeon
CGCGGCGAGGTCGCCACGCGACCGGCGAGGCCGGTGCGGGACCTGGGGACCGACGCGCTGATCCAGATCGCGCGGGACGGCCTCCGCTGGGCGACGTCCGTCGCCGGCATCAAGGAGGCGAACGTCGGCGTCGCCTGGGACGACGACGAGCGGCTGTACCTCAACACGGCGGGCGCGCGCTGCTGGCAGCTCCAGAGCCGCGCGCGCGCGGGCGCCTTGCCCATGGCGATGGAGAGCGGGCGCGTCGAGGTCGATTTCCTGAGCGCGGGTGGGATCGGCGGCCAGGAGCTCCTCGACTTCTTCACCGAGGCCCGGGTCACTGAGACCGCGCGCGGGGCGGTCGAGCTCCTGCATGCCTCGGCTCCGCCGAGCGGGGAGGTCGATGTCGTCCTCGACCCGAGCGTCGCGGGCCTCTTCGCCCACGAGTCGTTCGGCCACGGCACGGAGGCCGATCAGTTCCTGCGCCACCGTTCCTACCTCCAGCCCCTAGTCGGAGCGACCGTCGCCCCGCCGTTCGTCACGATCTGCGACGACGGCTCGTTCCCGGGAGGGTGGGGCTCGATTTACTTCGACGACGAGGGTCACCCGGGGCACAAGACCGTCCTCGTCGACCACGGGAAGTTCGTGGGCGCGCTGCACGACCGGGAGACGGCCGCCGCCCTCGGGTCGACGCCGACGGGGAACACCCGCCGGTCCGATTTCCTCAGCCGCGCCTTCGTCCGGATGACGAACACCTACGTCGAGCCCGGGGATCGCTCCCTCGACGAGCTCCTGGCCGACGTGAAGTCGGGGGTCCTGCTCGAGCGCGGCTCGAGCGGCATCGAGGACCCCCTCGGGGGCCAGATGCAACTCAAGGTCCAGCGGGGGCGGAAGATCGAGAACGGGAAGCTCACCGAGGCCGTCACGTCGATGGCCCTCTCGGGGAAGGTCCTCGATTTCCTGAAGGCCGTCCGCGGGGTCGGCAAGGCGGAGGAGTTCACGATCGAGCCGGGGTTCTGCGGGAAGGGTCACAGCGACATCCTCCCGGCGGGCACCGGAGGGGTCTACCTGCTCTCTCGCGCGATCGTCGGGGCGGCATGAGCGGCGCCATCTCCGACCTCGCGTTCCGCGTCGCCGATCGCGTCCGGGCCGAGCCCCCGTGGGAGGTGTACGCGGACCACTCCCGCCGCTACGAGATCCACCTCAACGGGCCTACGGTCGAGCTCACCCGGGGCCCGATCGAGCTCGAAGGCTACGGCCTCCGGCTCTTCCGCCGGCGGGGAGAGAAGACGGGCACCGGGTTCGACGCCTCGAGCGACCCGTCGGACGCTGGGATCCGGAAGACCGTCGACGAGGCGGAGGCGATCGCCCGGCATTCCGAGTTCCCCGCGAAGTCGGTCGAGCTCCCGTCGGGCACTCCGCGGGCGGCCGAGGCCACGACGACGGTCGACCGCGCGCTCTGGGATCGGCCGTTCGAGTCGATCGAGGCGTACCTGGCGACGCTGCTCGAGCAGTTCGAATCGACCCCGGGGTGCGTCCCGAGCTTCGGCTCCGTCCGGGTCACGCTCACCGAGACGTCGCTGGCGAACTCCACCGGCCTCCGCACGTCGTTCGCGCAGACCTCCTCCGAGTTCGAGCTCGCCGTGAAGGCCTCGGGGGGGCCCGAGGGGCCGCCGCCCGGGGAGTATTGGGTCAACGACCTCGCGCGGCGGCTCGAGCCCGGGAAGCTTCCGGACGAGGTCCGGACGTGGTGCGACTTCGCGCGAGACGTCCGTCGCTCGGTCCCTCCCCCGACGGGAGACCTGCCCGTCGTCCTCCCCGCGTCCGTGCTGTCGGGGATCCTCCCGAGCGTCCTCGGCTTCCGGCTCTCGGGCGTGGCGCGACTGCGGCAGCTGGCCCCGGAGCTCGGAGCGGAGATCGCCGGCGCCGGCGTGACGATCTCGGACGATGGGACGTACCCGTGGGCCCCGGCCACGGCCCCCGTGGACGACGAGGGCCTGCCGCAGAGAAAGCGGACCCTCATCGCCGGGGGCAAGGTGAGCTCGCTCCTGTACGATTCGATGCACGCGGGGGCCTTCTCAGAGGCTCCCACCGGCCCGTCGAGCCGGGCGAGGTTCCTCGGCTATTCCGACTGGAAGCGGTTCCTGCGCTCGCCCAGCCTCGGCTCCTCCACGATCGTGATCTCCCCCGGCTCGGGCGGGACCGACGAGGAGATCTGCGAGGCGGCGGGCGACGGGATCTGGGTCCAGCAGCTCGGCTGGGCGCGCCCGAACAACCTCTCGGGCGTGTTCGGCGGCGAGATCCGGATCGGCTACCGGATCCGGGGGGGGAAGCGGGCGGAACCCGTCCGCGGAGGGATCGTGGGGGGGAGCGCGATCGGGCCGCCCGGGTCCCCGTCGCTGATCGCCAACATCGCCGCGCTGGGCAGCCGGGGCACTCTGGCGGAGGAGATCGCGTCGCCGACCGTCCTCGTCCGGCCCCTCTCGGTGGCGGGTTCTTCGTCGTAACCACCCGACGCCGGCCGTGGTCGGGGCCTCGACGCCCCGAGGGGAGTGCCGGTCGCTACGCCGGACCTTTCGGAAGATGGAGGAGGATCGTCCGGCACGCCGCGCACCGCGACCCCGCCAGGCTCGCCGAGTAATTCCCACCGAACCGGGTCCCGACCAGGACCTCGAGCCCATCGGGCCTGAGGCGCGAGCTGGCGGCCTCCTTCGACCAGAACAGCCCGGAGCCGTTGCTGGTCGTCACAAACCCCGGTTCGAGCGGGCCCCCGCAGGCGGAGCAACGGGACTCGGGCATCCTCTTCCTCGACGGCCCCGACGAAGCCCTCGCCTATCTCTCCTTTGCGCCGGAAGCGAAGGCGGGCTCGACCGAGGTCTCTCGCGGGTCCCGGAAAAATAGCGGCCCCCGTGGAGCCGGGTACTCCACGGGGGCCAGGTCATCGTGATCGAGGTGCGTTCCTTCGAACTTCTAGGTCACCGTCCGCTTGTGAGCGACGGAGAGGGAACCGCCCGAGCGGTGGTGGGCGCCCGAGCGGTAGGTGGGCACGAGCCAGCGCGGCCAGAGGGTCAGCGAGGGAGGGAGGGCCGCCGGGGTGGGTGCGACCGCCAGCAATACCTGGCGGGCCCCCGGGCGGTGGCCCGACTCCCACTCGAACTCGCTCGCGCGGTCCGTACGCAGCATCAGATCACCTCGCCGAGATCGGGCGGGGGGAGCCAGAGGACGCCGAGGCTCCGGCTGCCGCGCTCGAACGCTCGGGTGGAGAACGAAGGGCCCCGGCGCTCGACCGAGCGGAGGGGCATACTGGGGGCCTCGAACTCGCGGATCTGGAGCGCCGCCGGGGTCCGGGGCTCCTCCTCGACGAGGAGGGAGGGCACCTCGACCATCGGCGGGGTGGTCAGCGCCGGGATGGGAGGGGGTGCCGAGGTGTGCGCCCGGGTGTCGTGGGCGTGCTCGAACAGCCCCTGCCGGCAGCTGGGGCAGAGATCCGCCTCCTCGAGCATCGCTCCGATGCCTCCGAGGTAGGCGCCGCTCGCCTCGGTTCGCGACATGGTGCAGTGAAGTTGCCGGAAATGCTACATAAACCTCGGGTCTTGGTTTGTACAAATCAAGTCTAAGTACTCCGAGGCCTCTCGGGGGAGCTGATGGGTCTCCAGACGTACCTTCCTGTCGAGATCCTCGACTACGTCCAGACCCATGGGACCTCCGAGGAGGCGGTCTACGGGATCAGCCAAAGGGAGCTCGCGAAGGCCCTGGGCTACCACCCCTGCTCGATGTCCCGGCCGCTGGCGGAGCTCGTACGACAGGGGCTCCTGACCGTCGCGAGGGGTGCTGTCCGCGACGGACGCCGGAAGCAGCTCACCTACCGGCTCACGCCCAGCGGGCTGGGGACCCTGAAGCGGGAGACCCGCGATGTGCCCCTCCTTTCTGGTGATCTCCCGCTCCCTCCCCATCCGTTCCTAGGAAGGAAGGAGGAGCTCGAGCAGCTCGCCGAATTCGCCAAATCCGGCGCGTCGACGGTGGTGATTGAAGGCGCGCCCGGCATGGGAAAGACCGCTCTGGTTTCTCGCCACATCAAACGATCTCGCCGGGGTCGCCTCCCTTTCTGGTTCACGATTCGTTCGGCGAGTTCCCCCCGACAGCTGGTATCGGCTCTTTCGCACGCCCTATCCAGCTTAGGCACTCCCCAACTCGCGTACTATTCTCAGCTCCCAAGGAACCCAGTGGCCCGCGAGGTAGCTGACCTCACGGCGCGCGCCCTCTCGGGAAGGGGCCTTGCGGCTGTCTTTGACGACCTGCAGAACGCAGGTCCGGACCTGGGGAAGTTTCTCGGAGAGTTCATCGCAGCCCTGGGGAGAAGCGGTGATCACCGATTCTATCTCGTGGGACAAAACCCGTCTCCCCTCGAGATTGACGGGCCCTCGGCTCAGCGTTTGACGGTGGGGGGACTGGATCGCGCGGCGGCCCACGAGCTCACGGACCGGCACGGGGGCCTGGCCGACAAGTTCGAGGAGGTCTACCAATCCACCCTGGGATCTCCGCTCCTCCTCCGCCTCGCCGTGTCCAACCCCGGCGTGGCGGCCGACGCCTCTTCGCTCCCGGCGGCGGTGGTCTCCCGGGTCTCGCCGCGAGAGCTGAGCATGATTCTGCCCGTGGTTCTGGCCAGCGAAGCCCTTCCCATCGCGTTCCTGACCGAGGATCTCGGCCTCCCCTCCTCGCGCCTGGAGGAACTGAGCCGTGTTGGGGTCGTGCACCAAACTCTCCAGGATCGCGTGGAAGTGCTACAAGTCATCCGAGCCGCGGTCCTCGGACGCGTCACCCCCGCCGACGAGCGCGAGGCGCATCTTCGGCTGGCCCGTTTCTACGCGCGCAGCCACAGACCGGAAGCAGTCCGAGAGAGGTTTCTACACCTGGTCGGAGGCGAGGGATGGAAGGAGGCCGCCCGACTTCTGGACCAGCAGCAGCGGACGGTTCTGCGTCTCGGATACTCTGAGACCCTTCGTCTGGCGCTGCGCCGCCTCGTTACCTCCCTGCCCCACGGCTCGACCAAGGTGCGAGTTCTCATGGTGGAGGCCTCGCTGCTGCGGCACCATTCGGACTACACGGATGCGATCAGCACGCTCCACCGCGTGATCAGCGAATGCGATGGAGATGGCCGTATCGTGTGTGAGGCGCTCCTGTCAATCGCAGACCTTCACACCAAGCTGACGCAAATCGATCAGGCGGAGAAGGAGTTTGCAGCGGCACTCAAGATTGGACCCGTCACTCGTCGTTTGCAGGCCTACATCCTCCTGACGCAAGCGAGGATCGAGGAGGGCAGGGGACAGAGCCAAGCCGCGGCGGACGACTACCAGAGCTCCTTCAGCCTCGCGAAGAAGGTGCGGGCCGAGGATCTTGCCCTGGAGAGCATCGCGGCATGGTCCCGGCTTTCCGAGCTCAGACACGGACCCGAAGCGGCTCTCAAACTCATCGCCAGTGCCCTCCCGGACGCTCGCCAGGCTGGTCGGCTCGACATCGTGTTCAACCTCGTGCTCATCCGGGCCCGTGCTTTTGCGGAGATGGGAAAGAACGATTTGGCCGAGTCCGAGATGGAGTCAATTCGCTCGGAGGCAGAATCGCTCGGGTACCTGAACCAGCTCACCTACACATTGAGCGGACTCGCGGCCGTGATGGCTCAACAGGCGAAGTGGTCGGCCGCTTTGGCGTACGCCAAGCAAGCGATCGCGCTCGCGGAGCGATTGGGAACGGACCTCGTTCTGGGCCACACGTTGGCTGTAACCTGCATTCTCGAGTTCCGCCAGTTCAAGGCGGGAGGCGACGGCGGACTCGTCGCCGAGGCCCTCGGTCACGGCGCCCGAAGCGTGGAGGTCCTAAGTCGGCTGGCCCCGACCGACTCTCTCGTCCTCGCACACACCTACCTCACCGAGGTGCTGTTGTACCGCAACGAGTTCGAGCCGGCTCGAGATCACTATCATAGGGCCATCACGCTGACCGAGTCCCTGAAGATGCCGTGGCTGAAGAAGCGTATCGTCGAGGAGTTCGGAGCGAGCCTTGACCTGCCAGAGCCTACGCCCGCCGCCCAGCGTGCCGACCCCGGCGTCGCCGCGGGATCGTAGGCGAGGTGGGGGGCCGGGGGCCCCCCAACTCAGGAATGGGTTCTATGCCTGGTCGTGAGGCATCGGGGGAAGGATCGGAAACTCCATGCGCGCCACCTCCGAGCGGCCCTAAAGTTTCACTATATAAATGACATCGAAAACCTTCGAGGAAAAGCCCCCCGGATATACCGCCCGCATCCATGCGCGTTCATCCGCATCCACATCAGAAATCTGCGAGGGCAGGTTGGCGGGCCCGCGGGGGCCCAGCTCCGGTCGATCGATCCTAAGCGGACCAGTCCGAAGGGGACGCCGGGGAGCTTCGAAGCACCCTTAGGCACGCTTCCTGGGCGTGCGGACGAGCCGCACCTGGTCTCCGGACCAGTCGAATCGCAGGCGGGACCGCTTCGCCCAGAGGCTCCGACGGTTCCAGAGGGCCCCGGCGAGCAGCGGGAGGCCGATCGACGCCTCGACGTGGGCCATCGCCCGCGTCGCGGTCCGCGAGATCTTGCCCCAGGACTGGGCCTCGTCGAGCGTGCTCCCCGAGAGCCCGCCCCAGTGGGGGACGTCGGTGGTGATCTGGAGGGCGTAGTAGTGGCCCTCCCCCTCCCGGCCGAACGCGTAGTTCGCCATCACGATCCCGTCGTTGATCCAGTTCTTCGGCGTTCCTCCGCCGATGTAGATCACGGCCGTCCGCGGGGATCCGGCGAGGATCTGGACGAGCTCGTAGTTGTCGCGCACCGCGTCCAGGATGAACCGGTCCTTCCGGCGGCGGTTCGCCTGGTAC
>JASIEC010000048.1 GCA_030046135.1 Thermoplasmata archaeon
CGGGGCCGGGACGTTCGCCTACGTGACGAGCGCGGCGGCGTCGAATCCCTGCGCCGGGGTCGCGCTCGGACTCCCGACGAACAACAGCAGCTCCGCGCTCGACGCCCCGAGCGCCGCCCCAGCCTCGGCGGCCCCCGCGCCCACGCCGGCGTCCCTGCTCCGTGCGGCCGGAGAGTGGCCGGCGTCCGCCTCCCCGGGCAGCGCCTACTCGCCGTCCGACCCGATCCAGGTCGTCGCGGCGGAGAACTTCTGGGGGAGCCTCATCTCGCAGCTCGGCGGGAACCTGACCCACGTCATCAGCATCATCACCGACCCGAACACCGATCCCCACGAGTACGAGGCGAACGCGACCGACTCTCGGGAGATCGCGAACGCGAAGTACGTGATCGTCAACGGGGTCGGCTACGACGACTGGGCGATCGACGAGTTCGAAGCGAACGACAACTCGAGCCAGGTGCTCCTCAACGTGGGCACCCTGAACGGCGTCAGCGTCACGGGCGGGATCGTGACGGGCAACCCCCACATGTGGTACAACCCCGTCTACGTCAACAACACGGTGGGAGCGATGTACGAGGACCTCGTGGCGATCGCGCCGGGGAACGCGAGCTATTTCCAGGCCAACTACGCGGCGCTCAACGCGTCGCTCGGGACGCTCTACCACCAGGCCGGCGAAATCCGCAAGGAGCACGCCGGGGCGGTGGTCGCCTCCACGGAGAGCATCTTCGTCTACCTCGCGAACTTCACGGACCTCGACCTCGTCTCGCCTCCCGCGTTCATGGAGGCGATCGCCGAAGGGAACGACCCACCGGTCCAGAGCGTGGTGACGTTCGAGTGCCAGCTCGAGAGCGGCAAGGTGAGCGTCCTGGTCTACAACCTCCAGACCGTGACCCCGATCACGACCGAGATGAAGGCGATCGCCGCGGCGAACAACGTCACCTACACGTGGGTCACCGAGACGATCCAGCCTCCCACCTACACGTTCCAGGCGTGGATGAGCTCGGAGTATCTCTATCTCGCGGATGCGCTGAACGCGTCAAAGCTCGGGTCGTAGCGGCCGGTGATCGACCCCCAGACCCCGTCGCCGAGGGCCCTCGCCGGCCCCGAGGTCGTCCGCGCCGACCGGCTCGAGGTCGCGTACGGGACCCGCGCCGTTTGGCACGGGGCGACGTTCGCGGTCCGTCGCGGCGAGTTCGTCGCGGTCATCGGCCCCAACGGAGCCGGCAAGACGACCCTGTTCCGGATGCTGCTCGGGCTCCAGCGCCCCGTCGCAGGAGGTCTCGAGGTGTTCGGCTCGAGCCCCCGGCGGGGCAACCCGAAGATCGGCTACGTACCGCAGCGGCACTCGATCGACAACGAGACCCACATCGAGTGCGAGAGCCTGGTGCGGATGGGCATCTCGGGCCATCGCTGGGGGCCCGGGATCGCGCTTCGGACCGAGCGCGAGGCGGCGGAGGAGGCGCTCCGCGCGGTCGGGGCCACCGACCTCGCCCACAAGTCGCTCGGCTCCCTCTCCGGCGGCGAGCTGCAGAGGATCTTCCTCGCGGAGGCGATGGTCGGCCGGCCCGAGATGCTCCTGCTCGACGAGCCGCTCTCCAACCTCGACCTGCGGCGGAGCCGCGAGCTGGTGGATCTCGTCGCCGGGCTGGTCCGGTCCCGGACCGTCACCACGCTCCTCGTGGCGCATGACATCAATCCCCTGATCCCCTACCTCGACACGGTGATCTACATCGCCAACGGGCGGGTCGCCACCGGGGCCCCCACGGACGTGCTGACGTCGTCGCGGCTGAGCGCCCTCTACGACGTGCCGGTCGAGGTGCTGCGGGACTCCCGGGGCAACCTCGTGATCGTCGGCGGGGAGGAAGGGCGCGGCGGAGAGGCCGGATGACGTACTTCAGCTGGAACCTGTTCAGCGACCTGCGGCTGATGTGGGCGTACCCGTTCATGCGGAACGCCTTCGAGGCCGGCACGATCATCGCGATCGTCGCCGGGATCGTCGGCTACTTCGTCGTCCTCCGCCGCTCGTCGTTCGCGACCCATGCGCTCGGGCACGTGGGGTTCTCGGGCGCCGCCGGGGCGGTCTACCTCGGGTTCAACCCGGTGTACGGCCTCTTGATGTTCACGATCTCGGGCGCCACCGGCATGGCGCTTCTCGGTCGACGCGCCTCCTCGCGCGACGTGGAGATCGGGACGGTCCTCGCGTTCATGCTCGGGCTCGGCCTGCTGTTCCTGAGCCTCTACAAGGGCTACGCCACGGAGGCGTACTCGATCCTCTTCGGGGAGGTCCTCGGCATCAGCGCCGCCCAGGTGTCGTTCACGCTCTGGACGGGCGTGGCCCTCCTCGCCGTCCTCCTCCTCGTGTACCGTCCGCTCCTGTTCGCCTCGCTCGACGAGGACGTCGCGGAGGCGAAGGGGCTCCCGATGCTCGCGCTCGGGCTCGTGTTCATGGTGTTGCTCGCGGTCACGATCTCGATCGCCGTGCAGGTGATCGGCGTCCTGCTGATCTTCGCCCTGATCGTCACCCCCGCCGCGAGCGCGGTCCGCCTCACGAGGCGACCGCTGACGGCCGTTCTGGTCTCGGTCTCGATCGCGATCGTGAGCGTCTGGGCCGGTCTGTTCGTCTCGTGGTACGAGCCGTACGCCCCGAGCTTCTTCATCGTCAGCATCGCCTTCGGCCTGTACGTTCTCGTGAGGGTCGCCTGCGGGCTCGCGGCCCGCAGCGCGCCCACGACCGCTTCCTCGCCCGCCGCCGAGCCCGACCCGGCCCCGGGGTGACGGCCCTCCCCCTCGGTCACGCGGCGCGGGGACCGGCCTCGCCGGGCGCACGGACGACGGCGAGCTCCCGGCCCGGCCACCGACGCGCCGCGAAGAGAGGGGCGAAGCCGAGATCGAGCAGCGTCCGCCGCAGCTCCTCGACCCGAGAGAAGTCGGCGTAGACGAGCGCGCCCCCCGGGGCGAGGACCCGCCGGATCTCCCGCAACGCCGCGGGCCGCCGGACGAACTCGGAGTGCTTCGTCTCGACGTGGTGGAGCATCAGGATGGCGAAGACGCAGTCGAAGGAGCGGTCCTCGAACGGGAGCGCGGTCGCGTCGGCCGTCCGCAGCTCGAGCGTCGGGGGGAGAGGGCCGAGTCGACGCGCCAGGTACCGGCGGGCCGCCTCGAGCTGGCGGGGATCGACGTCGGTGACCGTCAGGCGGCTCGGTCGGTACCTCTCCTGGAGGAGGGCGGAGAGTCCGCCGCGGCCCGCGCCCAGCTCAAGGAAGCGCCCCCCGAGAGGCGGCTGGAACCCCCCGGCCAGCGATCGCAGGAGACGGGCCGATCGGCGAGCGTTCGCGAGGTTCACGAAGAAGCGGGCGACGCGGTTCATCTCGCTCACGGCCGGTCCCGCCCCCGGTTCCTGCCCGCCCGACCTCGCCCTGCGGAGCGATCGGCCTCGGCTCGATCACGGGCCCGGTTCCGTCCGTGCGGCCCCGATGTCATGCGGAGAGCGCGTTGATCTCGCGCGTTCCAACGTACGGCGACGGCGCTCCCCGCTGGACCACGTGGATCATCGCACGGCCCACCTTTTCGGTGGTTGTGAGCGAGTTCGGGGCCAGCGCCGCCATCAGCAGGACGATCGGAGAGAGGACGGCGTAGAGGACCCGGTACCCTCGGGTCTTCGACCGGATCCCGTGGAGCGGTCGGATGACGCCCGGCCGGAACATGTACGCCGCCTTGAACGGGAGGCGGAGGAGGGCGTTCTCGGTGCTCCCCTTCACCCGGGCCCACATGCTCGAGCCGCGCTCGGTCGAATCGGTGCCCGCCCCCGAGACATAGACGAAGGTGAGGCCGGGGTCGAGCCTCGCGAGCCGAGCGGCCACCGAGACCGTGAGGTCGTACGTGACCCGGCGATAGTCGGCCTCGCCGAGCCCCACCGACGAGATCCCGAGGCAGAAGAACCCCGCGTCGAACCCGACCAGCTGGTCCTCGACCGAGGCGAGATCCGTGAGGTCCTCTCGGACGAGATCCCGTAGCTTCGCGTGGCTGACTCCCGTCGGACGGCGCCCGACCGCGAGCACCGACTCGACCGTGGGGTCGAGGAGGCACTCGCGAAGGACGCCCTGGCCGACCATGCCGGTGGCCCCGAAGAGGAGGACCCGCACGGTCTCCCCCAGCGCCCCTCCTCGCAGATAGCGTACGCGCGGGGGCGACTCCCCTTGGGAGGGAACCGCGGGACCGTCCTTGCCCTCTCCCGCGGTCCCCGGCCCGCGCGGCGGATCGGCCTGGGGGACGGCGGGGAGTCCCGGGGCGAGCGCCCCAGATCACTCGGGTTCGCGTCGGAGGAGCACGGCCCGGTAGCCGCTGGGGACCCCGGCGAGGAGGACCGGTTGCGAGCCGCCGAGCCGCGCCGGATCGGTCGAGAGTTCGAGGTTCAGCTTCCCCGCGCCGGCCTCGATCCCCGCTCGCAACTCGTCGGCGAACCGTCGCAGATCGCCGGTCCGGACCTTCTCCCGCAGGACGTGGAGCTGCCGCTCGGTGAGGGAGGTGGTCACGTCCACCGCATGGGCAAAGACGGTGACCGTGACCTCGGGTTCGTGGATCTCGGCGTGGGAGCGGAACAGCTCGGTTCCGAGCGCGACATCGCGAACCGCCGCGAAGACGCGGAATCGGAGGCGCTCCCGGTCCCGAAGGACCCGGATCTGCTCCTTCCGGTGCTGGAGTTCCTCGTCCACGTCGGTGCCCGGGGTCGGAACCCTCGGGCGGCCTAAAGGTGCCCGACCCGGCCCGGACCGCCGTGCCGACGAGTCGGACCGCTCAGCGGGGCGGAGGCTGGGGGGACCGCCGGCGCTCGAGCAGCCCGTGGTAGCTGGAGAGCGCGCCCCGACGGCCGCGTTCGAACTCGGTCCTCAGGAACAGGAACTCCGGCTCGAACGCGAGGGCGGTCTCCTCGACCGAAGGACGATGCGGGGGACCGAAGTTCCGGGTGGATTCGCGCGCCACCCAGGAGACGAGATACCTCCCGCCCGGCCGGAGCACCCGGCCGAGCTCTCGCGAGTACGCCCGACGGAGCCGCACCGGGATCGTGTGATAGCAACCCCGGTCGACGACGCCCTCGAGCGAACGGGAGCCGAACGGGAGCCGCAGCGCGTCCCCTTCGCGGAAGTCGATCGAGAGGCGGGCGCGAGCCGCCCGACGACGGGCGACCGCGATCGCCGCCGGCGCGAGATCGAGGCCACGCACCCGAAAGCCGGAGCGGGCCAGGAACAGCGCGTTCGTCCCGGCTCCGCAGCCGACGTCGAGCACGCGGTCGCCACGACGCAGCCAGCCCTCGTCCACGCCGCGTTCGATCCAGGGGGCCGGTCGATCGGAGAACCAGGGGAGATCCCGATAGGGCGTGGTCTCGTACATCGCCCGCCACTGGCGTCGCAGCGTCGCGGGAACGCCCGGACGGCGCGCGAGGCTGGCCGACCGTCGCGGGACCCGCGCCATGGAGCCGTCAGGACTCCCGACCTCTTCAGCGTGCAGGCGGCGCCCACCGGCCCGACGAGCTAAAGCCGCGGAGGCAACTCGGCGCGGTCGGGGCCACCCGGACGTTCGACGTCACCACGCTCACCGCGGCCGCCACGTGGGCGATCGCGATCGGGACCGTGGTCCTCCTGTGGTGGCAGGTCCGGGTCGCGCAGCGTCTGAACAGCGCGAACGCGGTCCTCTCGCTCCGGGAGCGGTTCGACTCGCCCGCGCTGCGACGGCGCCGACGGGTGCTCGCCGAGCGACTGCTCGCCGGGCGACACGACGACATCACCAACCTCGAGGTCCCCGCGTTCTTCGAACTGATCGGATCGCTCACGCATGCTCGGGTCCTCAACCGCGACCTCGTCTGGGAAGCGTTCGGCACGTGGATCAGCGGCTACTACCACGCCCTACGCTCCCCGGTCGACGTGATCGGGCGGGCCCGGACGGCGCTCAAGGACCCGCTCATCATGCACGAGTTCGAGTGGGTGTCGGGGATGGTCGAGCAGATGGACCGGAAGAGGATCGGCCAGGAGACCGACCTCGAGGATGCCACGCGCGAGGAGTCGGCGTCACTGCTCCGTCGCGAGGCCGACCTCGACGTCGACTGAGCCGGGGCGCCTCCCTCGACGGTCAGCGGTCCTGGGCCCGAGGAGCGAGGGCGGTCCTCGGCGGCCCTAGTCCGGTCAGGTCAGGGTTTTCATCGACGCGGGGCTTCGTTCCGGGTGCGGCCCCGCGTCGCCCGACGGCGCCGCGGTGGGATGGGTTGCGGTGAGAGAGTCCTCTCGATCGGGAGCGGTCGTCGGGACCTCGCTGGTGATCGGCTCGGTC
>JASIEC010000049.1 GCA_030046135.1 Thermoplasmata archaeon
AACAGCCAGCCGTAGAGCAAGCCCGAGGAGTAGTTGCCGGTCTCCGCGGGGATCGTGAGGTTGTGAGCGAGGCCGTCCGTGACCGGACAGCTGACGTTCCCGAAGGAGGCGCCGAAGTCGAAGGAGGAGGTCGAGGAGATGCCGAGGAGCATGACGAGCTCCCCCCGGCCGGAGGCGTTCGACGAGCCGTTGGCGACCGAGAGCGCCTGGCCGGACGACTCGAACGTCCCCGGTGGCGAGCTCTTCGACACGCCGGGCAGGTGGACCCCGGGGACGAGGCCGGCCGCCACAACTCCGAGCACGACCACGATCGCGACGACGGCGGCGATCGCTCCCAGCGCACCCCGGGAGAGCCCCGTCGTCGGAGGGGGACTCGAGGGCGCGGGCGACGAGGTCGGCGGAGGCGACGGCGCGGGATCGCTCGGCGAAGAGGGGGCCGCCATCGGTGGATCCGCTGGGCCCTTACGAGGGCCCCGTAGATGAACCCGCCTGTGGAGGCGACCCGGCCTCGCCGGTAGGTACTGGAATGCTGCCGAGCGTGGCGCGTCGGAGCCCTGGAAGCTCCGCGATCTAGCCCGCGGATCGGACGGCGATCGCCCCCATGGGGGGCGGCCCGGGGTCGAGCACCTGCGGCGGGAGGCCCTGGCGTGCGCAGAACTCTCGCCACGCGTCGTTCGCCTCGACGTGGTGCGCGAGCAGAATCCCGCGGGGCGAGAGGGCATCCCACGCGGCTCTCAGCTCGAACCTCGCTCGGGCGGCGATCGGGCCGTTGTCGTAGAGGAACAGGTCGACCGGAGAGGCCTTCGACAGCACCTCCCGAAGGCGCTCCTCGCTGTTGCCGAGGGCGAGGGTCCACCGGGCGCGGAGCGCGGGGGGAACGAACTGCCCGACCGAGACGTTTCCGACGCCCGAGGCCCGGCCCGTGACCGGGCCGGGGCCGAGGGAGATGAGGTCGCCGGCCCCGTTCGCGTCGAGCGCCGCGAGGATCCAGGCCGTCGAGTAGCCGGGGCGGACCCCGGTTTCAACGACCCGCGCCGGCCGGACGGCTCGCGTCAGGAGATAGAGCAGCGCTCCCTGGGGCAGTTCGCGGGCGAACGGGGCCCCCGCGCCTCGGTGCAGGAGGGTCTCGGGGAGGGAGCTCTCCCGGAGCTCGCGGCGATACGCCTGGAGCGTCGCGCCGTCGACCTCCGCGAGCTTCTCGAGACGTTCGAGAGACGCCCGCCGGAACAGCAGCATCCGCTGGAGGATCGCCTTGCGAGCCGCCGGCGAGACGATCGTATGCGGCGCCGCTCCCCGGTCGACGTACGGCACCGCGTCGCCGGGCGACGGAAGCCCCGGCGGGGGACCGGTCGCCAGGGAATCGGGTCGAGACGAAGGAGAAGTCACCGTTCTACCCAAGGCGTCACTCCGTAAAGAGGGTACGCCGCCCGAGGAACGCGACGATCGCCGGACTCCGTCCCGGCCGGACGTCCGGGGCCCTCTGGTGAACTCCAAAACAGAGCCAATTTTAATATCCGGTTCGCCTCAATCCCACGTCGAGGCGTTCATGCCAGTGCAGGAGATCGGGGGCGCGGAGTTCGACAAGTTCGCCCAGGGAAGCGGCGCCGCCGTGGTCGACATCTGGGCGCCCTGGTGCGGCCCGTGCCGCGTCGTCTCCCCCATCGTCGACCGCCTCAGCGAGAAGTACAAGGGCAAGGTCGCCTTCGGGAAGATGAACTCCGACGACAACGGAGAGAAGGCGGGGGCGCTCGGGATCATGAGCATCCCCACCCTGCTGTTCTACAAGCAGGGCAAGCTCGTCGACCGGATCGTTGGGGCGTACCCCGAGGATGTCATCGACGAGCACATCCGTAAGCTCCTCTGACTGAACCGCCCGGGGATCGGGCCCGCGCCCAGCGCTCGGGCGAGCTCGCCCAGCCCTCGGCGGGGGGTGGGAGCGCTCGCGTGAGCGAACCGACCGCCGACGCGCAGCTCGCTCGCTACTCGTTCCAGCGGAAGCTCGACGAGATCGCGGCCGCCCGAGGCCGGGCGACCGAGCTGATCAGCCTCTACGTCCCGCCGGGCAAGCAGATCTCCGACGTGATGAGCTACCTGAGGAACGAGTACGCCCAGAGTTCGAACATCAAGAGCCGGACGACCCGCAAGAACGTCATGTGGGCGATCGAGTCGCTGATGGGCCGGGTCCGCGCGTTCAAGGAGCCCCCCGAGCACGGGGTCGCGTTCTTCGTCGGGAGCAAGGCGGTCGGCGCCGACAAGTCCGAGCCGGTGACGTTCATCGTGGAGCCGCCCGAGCCGCTCAACACCTACCTCTACCGGTGCGACTCGACGTTCTTCCTCGACCCGCTCCTGTCGATGGTCCACGAACCCGAGCTCTGGGGCCTGATCGTCCTCGATCGGGCGGAGGTGACGCTCGGGTGGCTCCGCGGCAAGCGCGTCGACGTCGTCCGCAACAAGCAGTCGCTCGTCCCGAGCAAGCACGGCCGCGGCGGCCAGTCGGCGCACCGGTTCGAGCGGATGATCGAGCACGCCGCCCACGAGTTCTTCGTGAAGATCGCTGAGATGGCCTCCGACACGTTCCTCCCGAAGAAGGACGTCCTCCAGGGGATCCTCCTTGGCGGCCCGGGGGCGACGAAGGAGTTCTTCTTCAAGGAGGGGTTCCTCCACTACGAGCTCCAGCAGAAGGTCGTCCAGCCGCTGTTCGACACGGGCTACACCGACGAGTACGGCCTTCGCGAGCTCGTCGAGAAGGCGACGCAGACGCTGCACGGCCTCGAGCTCACCGAGGAGAAGCGGATCGTCCAGCGGCTCCTCGCCGAGATCCGGAAGGCCGACGCGGGTCTCGCCGCCTACGGCGACCGGGGGGTCCGGCGCGCCCTCGAGGCGGGGGCCGTCGAGACGCTCCTCGTCTCGGACGGCCTCCGGCGGCGCCGGGTGACGTTCGCCTG
>JASIEC010000050.1 GCA_030046135.1 Thermoplasmata archaeon
TCCATCGCCTCGATCGACCCCTTGAACATCTCGGTGCCGTCGGGCAGGGTGATCCCGCTCATCTTCCGCTCCGCCGTGAACGGCAGCACCTTGAACTTGTCCTTCTCGAGGCGGCGGGTGGTCGGGTTCCGGTGCGCCGCGAGCCGGACGATCGAGCGCCCCTCGGGGGTGTCGTCGAGGCTCGACGACAGGAGCGCCGCCTCGAGGAGATCCGGGAACGCGACCCCGGGCGCGGGGACGAACTTCACCGCGAGGCGGTTCCCGACGGTGATCGTCCCGGTCTTGTCCAGGATCAGGACGTCCAGGTCCCCGGCCGCCTCCACCGCCTTCCCGGACTTCGCGATGATGTTCGCCTTCGCGGTCCGGTTGATCCCCGAGATACCGATCGCGGGCAGGAGCGCGCCGATCGTGGTCGGCATCAGGCAGACGAACAGCGCGACGATCGTCGCGAGATCGACGACGATGATGTCCGTGAAGTTCGCGAGATAGACGAACGTCACCACGACCACGAACAGCGAGATCGTGAGGGCGGAGAGCAGCACCATGAGCGCGAGCTCGTTCGGCGTCGGCTCCCGACCCACCCCCTCCACGAGCCGGATCATCCGGTCCAGGAACGAGCCCCCGCGGGCCGCCGTCACCCGGACCTGCGCCGTCCCCTGGACGACCAGCGTTCCGCCGAGGACGCTCGTCTGGTCCCCCCCGCTCTCCCGGGTCACGGGCGAGGACTCGCCCGTCATCATCGACTCGTCGATGAGCACCGCCCCCGCGACGACGTCCCCGTCCATCGGGATCGGCTCGCCCGCCCGGATCTCGATCGTGTCGCCGACGTGGAGAACGTCGGAGGCCGCCCACTGGATCGTCCCGTCGGGGAGCACCTGCCGGGCCCGGACCCCGCTGCGGATCGCCCGGAGCGAGTCCGCGCGGGCCCGCCCCTGGGCCTCCGCGATCGCGGTCGACACGTTCGCGAACCAGAGCGTGAGGAACAGGATGATCGTGACCCAGAGGTAGTAGCCCGCGTGGTACGTCCGCGCGATGTCCGGGAAGGCGCGGGGGTAGAGCGTCAGCACGACGAGGTAGAGGAACAGGACGTAGACGCAGAACATCACGGGCGACCGGACCTGCGCCCGCGGGTCGAACATCCTGATCGAGTCGGAGAGCACGCGAACGACGGAGGCATGCGGCACGCGGGGGACGGAGAGCGGCGCCGCGGGGTCCGCCAGACTAGCCACCCCCGAGGATCTGCGAGAGGGGCCCCATCGCGATGACAGGGAGGAACAGCAGGACGGTGACGATGATCAGAAACAGCGTGATGTAGATCGTGAACGTGACGCTCGCGGTCTTGAGCGTCCCGTGGCCGGGCGGGAGGAGGGGCTGCTCGGAGAACATCCCGCCGACCTTGAGCATCGCGTAGATCGGGAGGAACCGGCCGAAGAGCATCACCGCCGCGCCGGCGAGGTTGAAGAACGGCGTCGCGTCGTTGAACGTGCTCGACCCGCCGGCCGTGAGCGCGCTGCCGTTGTTCGCCGCCTCGGACGTGAACTCGTAGAGGACCGAGGTGAACGTGTGCGCGGTGGCGGGCAGGGAGCCGGAGGCGACGGTCACGAACCCCCCTAAGATCGCCACCACGAACGGGACGAGGATCGCGAGAGGGTGGCTCAGGAGCGCGAGCGCGGACCACCGCACCTGCCCCGTCCCGATCTTCTTGCCGAGGTACTCGGGGGTGCGGCCCACCATGAGGCCGCCCACGAAGATCCCGAGGACGGCGAACAAGAGGAGCATCCCGAACCCCGTCCCCTCGCCGCCCGGCGTGCTCTGCGTGAACATCCCGAACAGCAGAACGAGCTGGCTCACGGGCTGTAACGCCCCGATCTGCATGTTGTTCGCGCCGACGTTCGAGTAGACGCTCACCACCTGGAACAGCGCCCCTTCGGGCAGGCTGAACCGGGTCTCCTGGCCGACGGGGTAGCCCCCGATCTGCGGCCCCAGACCCGGGAGCCCGGCGAGCGCCGGGTTCGACACCGCCTGGTAGGCGATGAACAGACCGAGCGCCACCGCGAAGACGATGAAGATCGTCCCGACGTACGGCCACGCCTCCGAGCGGCGGCGGATGACGTGGCCGAAGGCGAACGGCGAGGAGAACGGGATCAGCATCATCACGAACGTCTGGAAGAGGTTCGAGACGGCGGTCGGGTTGGCGAGCGGGGAGGCGGCGTTCGCCGAGTAGAAGCCGCCGCCGTTCGTGCCGAGCAGCGAGATCGAGGTGAACGACGCGACCGGTCCGAGGTAGATCGTCTGCGTCCCGCCGGTGAGGGGGTGGGCGAGGACGGTGTTCGTGAACGTCTCGGGGACGCCGAAGAGGACGAGGATGATCGCGAGGAGCGTCGCGAGCGGGAGCAGGAGGCGGGTGATCGTCCGGACCATGTCGACGTAGAAGTTGCCGAGGGTCCCGTCCCGCCGGACGAACCCCCGGATCATTGCCGCCATCACCGAGAGGCCGGTCGCGGCGGAGGCGAACAGGGCGAGCGGCCAGGCGATGACGAGCGAGCCCAGGCTCAGCTGCGACTCGTTGGTGAAGTGCGTGAAGTCGGTGTTCGTCGTGAAGCTCGCGGCGGAGTGGAAGGCGAGCGTCCACGACATCCCGGGGGCGCCCGTCGCGTCCCACGGCAGCGCCGACTGGAAGACGAACCAGACGTAGAGGAAGCCGAAGACCATCCCGTTGACGATCAGGAGGGCGACGAAGTACTCCCCCGCCCGCATCGTCTTGCGGGGGGAGGTGCCGAGGATCCGGTAGACCGCCGACTCGATCGGCGCGAGGACGACGTCGCCGATCATCGGCCGGTTCATGTAGATCCGACCGAGGTAGCCTCCGAACCAGGGCGCGACCGAGGCGACCAGGGCGATGAGGACGATGACGTCCCAGAGGGAACTCGGGTCGAACACGAGCTCCGGGCCGCCTCAGAACCTCTCGGGGTGGACCATCGAGTAGACGAGATAGATCGTGAGCCCCACCGCGAGCACCGTGAGCACGATCAGCCCGAGGTTCTGCGTGAGCCAGGGAGGGGGACCCATCGAGCGGCGGGGCGTTCGACCCGGGGGTGCCTATTTAATCCGTTCACCCGGGGGTGGATCCTCCGCTCGAGGCGGCGAGTTTATACTCGGTCCTTCCTCGGCCGCCCCCTCCGTCCGGTCGTCGTCGCCGCTCGGGCCCCGGGGGGATTTCGACCGACGCGCGGCCGAGAGTCGGCGCACGATCGTCCGCATCGCGCGCTCCCGCCGGACCTCCGCGACCTGGTAGCGGGCGTCGCGCGTCTCCCTCGTCAACAGCACCGTGACCCTCCCGAGCGAGCTCCGACCCGTCCGCCCCCGTCGCTGGATCGCCCGGATCTCGCTCGGCACCGACTCGAAGAAGACGACGAGGTCGACGTCGGGGACGTCGAGCCCCTCCTCCGCCACGCTGCTCGCGACGAGGATCGGGAACCGGCCCTCCCGGAACCCGGTGAGGACCCGGGCCTGCTCCTTCTGGTTCATCCCGGGGTCGTCGGCGTCGCGGGTCGCCTGGCCGACGAACCGGCCCACCGTCCACCCCTCCGCCTCGAGCGTGGCCTGGATCGTCGCGATCGTGTCCCGGTACTGGGCGAAAACGAGGATCCGGCGGGGACGCTCGGACGGGGGATCGAGCGTCTCGCGGACGAGCGCCGCGAGGGCGTCGAGCTTCGGGTGCGACGGCTCGCGGCTCGTCCGCAGCGTCTCGGAGGCGATCGACCGTCCCCGGACCACCTCGGGGAGCTTGAGGAACGCCGCATCGCCCCGGCTCTTCTTCTCCTTCCCCTCGACCCGCTCGACGTACTGCGTGAACGGGGCGAGGCCCTGGGTCTCGAGCCGCTCGAGGGCGTGGTGAAGGTGGAGCAGGACGAGCTGGTGGAACAGCGGCCCGAACCGCCGCACCATCGGGCCCGGCCGGGCGAAGATTTCGGCCCGGAGGGCGAGCAGGTCCTTCACCGAGAGCGAGGCGATGGGCTTCTTGCGCAGGTAGCCCATCTTCTGGAGCTTGCGGGCGGTCGCCCGCGACGCCTCGACCAGGAGGTCGCGGACCTGAGCGGCGGCCGGGGGCAGATCGACCCAGCGCAGGTCGATCTCGACCGGCTGAACGTACTCCCGGACCCCTTCGTCCTCCCTCGCGCGCGCCTCGATCCGGCCCACGCCGAGGGCGGCGACCACCGCCTCGATCCTCTCGTCCTGCCCCCCGGGGGAGGCCGTGAGCCCGAGGATCCGGCCCCCGGTGGGCCGCTCGGCCCGGTACCGTGCCGCGATCGGGACGTACGCGTAGCGGCCGACCGCGTGGTGGGCCTCGTCGAACACCACCAGCCCGACCTCGTCGAGCCGGTAACGCTCGGCCGCGAGGTCGTTCGCGACGATCTCCGGTGTGGCGAAGACAATCTCCGCCGACTCCCACTTCCCCTCGCGAACCGGCCGATGGACGGTCCCCGTGAACCGAGCGATCGTCACCGGCTCGAGCCACCGTGCGAACGACTCGGCGTGCTGCTGGACGAGCGGGCGGGTCGGCGCGAGGACGAGGAGCTTCGCGTCCCCCCGCCGAAGAAGCTCGGCCCCCACGAGGGCGGCGATGACCGTCTTCCCGAGCCCGGTCGGCAGGACGACGAGCAGGTCGTCGTCCAGGGCGACGCGCGCGAGGTCGAGCTGGAACGGGAGCGCGCGGACGGTGCGGGGGCGCACGAGCGGGTGGACGATCCATCCGTCCTCGATCCCCCAAACGCCGGGGATCGCCTCCCGGCGCCTCCTCGGAGGGAGCGGCTCGGCCCGCGCCGCCCCCTCCCCATCCGCAGGAAATTCGTCGAGTCGCCGCTGCGTCCCCATCGTTCCCAGCCCACGCGCCCGGTGGAGAGCCGAGAGGTCTCAAGAAGGCGGGCCCGCGCGGCGAGGGGAAGGGGACAGCCGTCGGGACCGCCTCGCGGCGCGGCGACCTGACCTACGACGGCCCCGGCGCCGCGGCGATCGTGGTTCGACCTCCCAGGTACGGGCGGAGGGCGAGCGGGATCGATAGCGACCCGTCCGGCTGCTGGTACTGCTCGACGATCACTGCGATCGCGCGCGACGTCGCCACCGCCGTTGAGTTGAGGGTGTGGGGAACCTGCTTGCCGGGTTTGCCGGCCCGCCCGATCCGGATCCCCAGCCGCCGCGCCTGGTAGTCAGTGCAGTTCGAGCAGCTCACCACCTCGCGATACGCCTGCTGGCGAGGGAACCACGCCTCGATGTCGTACTTTTTCGCCGCGACCGTGCCGACGTCGCCGGTGCAGACGTTCACGACCCGGTACGGGATCCCGAGCCGGCGGAACAGCTCCTCCGCGTTGGCCCGGAGCTCCTCGTGCAGGCGGGGAGACTCCTCGGGCCGGGCGAAGACGAACTGCTCGACCTTGGTGAACTGGTGGACCCGGAAGATCCCTTTCTGGTCGACCCCGTGGCCCCCGATCTCCTTGCGGAAGTTGGTGCTCACCCCGGCGAGGCGGATCGGGAGCTGCTCCTCGTCGAGCAGCTCGCCCTGGTAGAGGGCCGCCAGCGGGTGCTCGCTCGTCGCGATGAGGTAGAGGTCCTCCC
>JASIEC010000051.1 GCA_030046135.1 Thermoplasmata archaeon
CCCTACGGCACCCAGGTAAATCTCGTTAACACGGGCTGGTGGCGCCGGGGCGGTCGACCCCTTCCGCCGCGGGAGATGCGCAGGCCCCGAGTCGACGCCCCGTTCCTCCGCCGCGAGACCTCAGTCTCCCGGCGCTCGGAACGCGGTCGACAAGCCCCGACGGGAGTGTCGTCCTACGAGCTCGCCGGCGCCCGGGAGGACGGATAGGTCGGCGGGTACGGCTCCGAGGGGAGTCGGCCGCCCGCGAACGGGAGCTCGTCCGTTCGCGGATCGGCGCCGTCCGCGTCCGCTCCCACGAACCCGTCGCAGATCCGGTGGTGGTGCACGATGTCCGCCGCGTGGGCGAGCACCGCACCGTTGGGGGGGACGACGATGGTGTGACCGCATTCCAGCCGCACGTTCCCGGCGGGGACTCCCCGCATCGTTGCTGTCAGTTTCCGCGTCACGGTACCTCCTCCTCCACGTAGGTGAGCCGGGACGGCCGTCCCCGCACCCGGCGCGTGCCGAGCGCGACGACGGCCGACACGAGGGCGGCGGCTCCGCCGACCAGGAGAAGATCGATCGTGGGGATGCCGGCGATCGTCGTGGGGACGAACACCCGTACGCTCCCCGCGTAGCTCAGCGACGAATAGGGCCCGTCGGTCGACCCGAACTCCACGGTGAGGGCGGCCGACGAGTTGTTGCCCCCGACCGACGCGACGGCGGAGACGGTCGACGCGAGCACCGTGCCCGGGTCGACGGCCGCCGAGGTCGCCCCGTAGAGCACCTCGAGGGACGCCCCGGTCGAGGCGGAGACGCCGGTCAGGAGAGGGCCCCCCGCCGAGCCGAGGGCGAGACGCTCGTTGTCCGAGTACGCGGCCCAGGACGGGAGGGTGAGCTGGAGGTGGTCTCCGAGCGTCTGCCAGGGCCAGGACGAGATCAGGAACTGGAACGCGACGCTGTCGGCGGACGCCGCCGCCGGTCCCGTCGGGAGCGCGAGGGCAAACTCCACCTCGACGCGGACCGACCCGAGGGACACGGCGAGGGCGAGGGGGCTCGTGACCGTCACGTCGGCGGTGTACACGAGGGCCAGGACGGAGGCGTTCGACGCGTTCGTCGCGGTCCAATCGGCCGCCGAGAGGTTGGCGACGGCCACGTCCACCCCGAGGGCGCTGACCTCGGCGATCGACCCGGCCGCGAGGGCGAGGCCGGTGTCGTCGCTCGCGAGGGCGGAGACGACGACCTCCGGCACGCTGCCGTTGAACTCGCAAAGCACCATCCCGTTCGACCATGCCACCGGCTCGTACACGCTCCGGTCCGCGGGGCTGGCGGCCGCCGTCGCCGGGGCGGCGAGGAGTGCGACGACGGCCGCGATCAGGGTGAGGAAGAGCGGGATCCGGACGCTCCGGCCCAGCCGGCGGGCGTCCTCCAGGGGTGTCATCAATCCCACGAGGGGGGAGGAGGGTCACCCCGTTTTTGGTCCAAGTCCGAGAACGATTGGTCCAAAGCCGCCGATCAGGTGCGTAGAAGGCTCGACCAGGCGTCGAGAGCTCCCTCGATCCAGCCGTCCGCGAGACCCTCGCGGTACGCGATCAGAAGCCGCATCACGCGGTCCTTGTCCACGACCTCGAACGTGCGCCACCGTCCCCGGCGACCCGTGCGGACGATCCCCGTCTCCACGAGCCGGCCGAGGTGGACCGCGATCCGGCCCTCGCTGAGACCGGTCCTCCCGGCGATCTCGGGGACGGTCGACTCTCCGCTGTCGACAAGGGCGACGAGCGTCCGCCGGGCGGAGGCCGACCGAGCGAGGCCGAGGAGGCGCCGGTCGCCGAGAGGGACCTCGGACACGAAGTAGTGGTCCTGGAACGGACCGCGCTCCCGGTGGATCAAGCCGGCGTCGGTGAGCCTCTCGAGGTGGTACGTCGTCTCTCCCCACCCCGTCCCGGCGGCCCGCTGGGCCTCCCGAGCCCCGGCGCCGGGGGCCCGGCGCACCGCCTCGTAGATCCGCCGCCGGGCTGCGAGGGCGAGAGGATCCTCGTCCCCCATCGATCAGGCGTGTCGGGGCCAAAGCGTGGCGGCCAGGAGGAACAGCGCGACGACGAGCACGAGGAGCTCGACCGGCAGGCTCGGGCCGGCCCAGGCCGGAGGGCGATACGGGAGGCTCCCCCACGTCCAGAGGGCCCCGAGCAGGGCGAGGCCCGCGCTCGACGCCCCGATCAGGAGGAAGCGGCCGTCCCGCAGCCTCGCGTACGCGCCGACGGGGATCGCCGCGTTGATCGCCGAGATCCCCGCGAGGAGGACCGCCGCGAACAGCTCGGCCAGGCCCACGGCCGCCGGCTGGGCGCCCTCTCGGCTTATAGAACCGCGTTCCAAGCGCAGGGGCTGGCCCCGCCGGGAAGCCGTCTTTACCTCCGGCGCCTGCGCCGGCGGGGGAAGAGAGATGGCCGAGAACCTCAAGGAGATCGCCGATCAGCTGCGCCGCCAGCTCGAGCTCGACGCGCCGCCCGTCCAGGTCTCGTACCTCGAGCGGCCGCCGACGGGCGTCGCCGAGCACCCCGGAGGGGTCCCCTCGGTCTGCACGTTCTTCGCCCTCGGGGCCGAGAAGCCGTTCTACGCGGGCCTGCCGAAGCACGAGGACTGCGAGATCGGCGCGTTCGTCCTCGGGATCCCTCCGAAGGGGGATCTCGGGTCCCGGTTGATGTCGACGATCGGCACGATGCAGAAGGAGGGGTACCTGAACCCCGGCGAGGAGGCGAAGGTGCCGCACAACGAGAAGGCGCCGAACTTCGTCGCCTACGGGCCGTTGGGGTCCCTCCCGGTCCCCCCGACAGGGGTCCTCCTGTTCGTCTCGCCCAAGGGGGCGATGCTCGCCGCCGAGGCGGCCGGTTCGGGTCCCGACGGGGCGTCCGTGCCCCTCAACGGCCGCCCGATGTGCGCGATCATGCCCATCCTGAGCGGAGGCGTCCCCGTGGCGGCGTCGCTGGGCTGCGTCGGCTCCCGGATTTACACCGACCTTCCCGGCGGGCAGATGATCGTTGGGGTCCGGGGCGACCGGCTCGCGAAGTTCGCGGAGAAGCTCGATCGGATCGTGCAGGCGAACCGCGCGGTGGCCGCCGAGGACGAGGCGCGCAAGCAGCGCGCGCCGAACGCGCATCGCCGGCGGTCCCCCTGAACCCGACCGGGGGCCCGGCCGCCCCCGGGAGCCCGGCTCACGCCGGGCGAAGGTCGGTGAAGACGAACCCGTCGCGCTCGACGGTCTCACCGACCGAGACCGGCACCGGGTGGCGGAACGCGGGGCCGTGCGTCACGAACGTGTGAAACTCGCCGCGCTCCCCGCACGGGTCGACGGCGGCCGGAAGCGAGCGCAGTAGGGCCCGGTCGAACTCGCGGCCGGCGAACTCCTTCGGCAACTTGCGGGGATCGACGCAGCAGATCCGCGCCCGAAGCCCCGCGTCGATCATCTCCTCGGCGAGCCCGGCCGTCTCCCGCCGCCAGAGCGGGAAGATCCCCGAGAAGCCCGCGGGCCGAAGCCGGGACTCGCGGTACTCGCGGATGTCCTCCAGGAAGAGGTCGCCGAACACCACGTGGGCGATGCCGTCCTGCTTCGCGCGGTCGAGGGCCCGACCCATCTCGCGCTCGTACGTCGCGTTCGGGCACGGATACGGGATCCGGACCTTCACGAGGGGCAGACCCACCGCTCTCGCCTGCGCGTCCAGCAGCTCTTCCCGGACCCCGTGCATCGAGACACGGTCGAACTGCGACGAGACCGTGGTGAGGAGGCCGACGACCTCGCACGCCCCGGTCCTTCGGACCTCCGAGAGAGAGTAGGCCGAGTCCTTTCCACTGCTCCAGGAGAGCAGGGCACGGGGAGGCGACTCGGAGTCTGACATCGTGCTCTCGGCGCGGGACGGGCTCCCTGTAGATGAGGCGATGCCCCCGGGGTCGTCACGGCGCGGGGGACCGCGTCCTGGAGCCCCCGGGCCCCCTCGCGGGGTTCGTACGCCGACCCATAAAGGCAGGGCGGAGTCTCCGACCGAGCCCTGAGCAGGGGGACGTGTCGGCCCTATCGATCGGGAGCGAAGCGGTACGCCCGGAGGGGACCCTCGTCGCGCCGTCGAGCCCGGCCCCCCCGACCCCCACGGGGGGCGCGCTTCTGCTCGTCGGCCTCGAGCACAGCCTCGACTCCTCGTCCCTCGACGCCCTCGACCGGGTCCAGCGGGCGTTCCCCCCAGAGCGTCTGGCCACCCTGTTCGACCGCAGGAACGGGACGGAGGAGGCAACGATGCTGAGGACCTGCCATCGGCTCGAACTCCTGCTCGTGGTGAGTTCGCGCGAGGAGGTCGACCGCTGGCGCGAGGAGCTGCCCGGCGACCCGACGTCCTGGCGGACCCGCGAGGGGGTCGACGTCGTCCGGCACGTCTACTCGGTCGCCGCCGGACGCGAGTCGGTCGCCTTCGGAGAGCGGGAGATCCGCGACCAGGTGCGACGGGCCCGGAGCTCGACCCGGAGCCGCCATCCGCGACCCATTCTCCGGAGCCTCTTGGAGGGCGCCGTCCGTGCGGCCGACGCCGCGGCGCCGGTGGTCCCGCCCGAACGCTCGGTGGCCGGCCTCGCCGTGGCCCGCCTGCTCTCACTCCTCGACCGACCGTCGCCGAAGGTCCTTGTGATCGGGAGCGGCGCCGTGGGCCGGCGTGTGGCGACCCTTCTCGCCCCTCACGCCTCAGTGACGCTCGCCTATCGGACACGCCCCCCTGAGAGGGAGTTCCTCGGAGCTACGGGGTGCCGTGCCGTTCCGCTCGGGGAGGTTCCCGACGAGATCGCCCGATCCGACGCGGTGGTGACGGCCGCGAAGTCCGGGGACGGGTTCCTCGGGCCGGAAGGCCTCCCGGAGGGGCGGACGCTGATCCTGGTCGACCTGGGGGTCCCCCGGAACATCAACCCCGCCGTGAGGAGCCGGCCCGGCGTGACGCTCGTCGACCTCGGAGACCTGCGCGCCGCCGTCGCGCGGCCTCGACTGCCGATGGCGGAGGAGATACGCTCGCTGGGGGAGGCGGACGCCTGCTTCGAGCGGCTCCGGACCCGGCTCCTCGAACCGTCGGTCGCCGCCGTGCGGCGCGCCGCCGAGGCGATCCGCGCAGCGGAACTGGCGCGGGCCCGGCCGTTCCTCGGATCCCTGGCGGCCGAGCAGGAGGTCGCGGTCGAGCGACTGACCCGTCAGCTCGTGGCGCGTCTCCTCCAGCCGGCGACCGATCGGCTCCGCGCCCTTCCTCCCGGGCCGGAGAGCGATCGGCTCCGCCGGTTCGCTCTCGAGCTGCTAGGGCCCGGCGACCCTCGACCGTGAGGGCCCGGCTCCGGGTCGGCACCCGGGGGAGCCCGCTCGCTCGGGCCCAGACCTCGATCGTGGTGGCGTCGCTCTCTCGTCGGCGGGCCGCCCCTCGCTTCGAGATCGTCCCGATCGTGCCGTCGGGGGACCGGGCCCTTCGGTCGGGTGCCTCGCCCGATTTCACCGACGCCCTCGATCGCGCGCTCCTGGACGGCCGAATCGACCTCGCAGTCCACAGCGCAAAGGACCTTCCGTCCACGCTCGATCCTCGCCTCACCCTGGCGGCCTGCCCGGACCGCGCGGACCCCCGGGACGCGCTGGTCCTTCGGGGGCGTCGTCCGCGATCGCGCCTGGCGCGCGGCGGCCGGGTGGGCTCTAGCAGCCCCCGCCGGCGAGCCCAGCTCCTGCGGTGGCGGCGCGATCTCGACGTCGTGGAGATCCGCGGGAATGTCGGCCGTCGGCTCGATCTCGTGGGTCGGGGCGACGTCGATGCAGCGGTGCTCGCCGTGGCCGGACTCGCACGTCTCGGCCGCTCGGCGGAGATCGCCCGGATCCTTCCGACGCGCGGGTTCCTGCCGGCGCCGGCGCAAGGAGCGCTCGCGGTGCTGACACGGACGGACGCTCCGGAGCTGCGACGGCTCGTGGGCGGGATCGATCGGCCGATCGTGCGGGCCTGCGTCCTCGCGGAGCGCCAGGTCGCCGACACCCTTCGCGCGGATTGCCGGATGCCCCTCGCGGCGCTCGCGACCCCGCGACGGAACGTCCTCACGCTCCGGGCCGAAGTCCTCGACCCGTCCGGCCGCACGTCGGTCCGATACCGTGCCCAGGGTTCCGCGGCGCGCGCCGTCGATCTCGGTCGGGAGGTCGGCGCCCATCTCCTCGGCCAGGGTGCCCAAGAGCTCGCCCGAGGCGAGGAACCGTCGGGATCCCTCCCGTGAGCGCCGAGCGGCGGCTCGCGCTGGTCTCCTCTCGGGGGGCTCTCGCCGCGCTCCTCCCGGAGCTCCGTCGGTCCTCTGTTCGGGTCCGACGAATCGTCACCGTGCGGACGAGGGCCCGGCGGCTCCGGGAGTGGCTCCCGGCGGTGAGTGGGGCGGGGCCGTTCGACGCGCTGATCGTGACGAGCGGAGCGGCGGTGCGCCACGGAGCGCGCCCCTTCCTCGCGTCGGTCGGCCGTCGTCGGAGCCCCCGTCGGGTCTACTCGGTGGGTCCCGCGACCTCGACCGCCCTGGCGCGCCTCACCGGACGTTCGGCGGAGACCGGAGCAGGCCGGGGGGCGCGGGAGATCGTCGAGAGGCTCTCGAGGGAGCCACCCTCTTCGCTCCTCGTCCTTCGGTCGGAGGCAGCCGGATCCTCGCTGGCCCGTCAGCTTCGCGCCCAGGGGCATCGGGTCACCGAGGCGACGGTGTACGACCTCGCGCCGCCACCGGTCCTGACCCCGGCGGAGACCGCCTGGCTGTCTCGGGCGGATGCTGTGCTCGCGACGAGCCCTTCGGCGCTGAAGAACCTCGAGGCCGCGCTGGGGCGGGATCGGTGGGCACGCCTCCGTCGCCAGGCGCGGCTCCTCGTCCTCGGCGAGAGATCGCGGAGTGCCGCGCGCCGCCTGGGGTTCCGGTCCGTGCGCAGGCTGCCTCCCCCGGCGGCGCAACGATTTACCCTCCGCCTCCTCGACGAGCTTCGCCGTGACGGCCAGCGAGTCCGCCGCCCCCGAGCGTAGGGGACCGCGGGTCCGGCGGCTCCGCCGGCTCCGACGCTCCGAGGCTCTCCGGGAGCTCCTCGCGGAGACATCGGTCGAGCTTCGGCGGCTCGTCTACCCGGTGTTCGCCCGGCCGGGCGAAGGGGCGCCCACACCCGTCGGAGGAATGCCCGGCGTGGAGCGCCACGGGGTGGGCTCGCTCGGACGGCTCGGGAGGACGCTGGCCTCCGAGGGGCTCCGCTCGGTGCTCGTGTTCGGTGTGGCACGGCGCAAGAGCGCCGACGGCCGCGAGGCGTGGGACGAGTCCGGGGTGGTGCCGGCCGCGATCCGCGCCGTGAAGCGAGCGTCGCCCTCGCTGGTGGTGATCAGCGACGTCTGCCTGTGCGCCTACACGACGCACGGTCACTGCGGCCCCCTCGACAGCAAGGGCCTCGTCGACAACGACCTCGCGGTCGAGAGCCTCGCCCGGATCTCGGTCGCCCACGCGCGCGCCGGCGCGGACCTTGTCGCGCCCAGCGCGATGATGGACGGCCAGGTGGCAGGGATCCGGCGGGCCCTCGACGCGGCCGGGTTCGGCGGCACGGGGATCCTCGCGTACTCGACGAAGCATGCCTCCTCGCTGTACGGACCGTTCCGGGAGGCGGAGGGCTCGGCGCCGTCCTTCGGCGACCGCAAGAGCTACCAGATGGACTGGCGCAACGGGCGCGAGGCGATGCGGGAGATGGAGGCCGACGCGCGGGAGGGGGCCGACGTTCTCATGGTGAAACCGGCGATCACGAGCCTCGACCTCCTCGCCCGCGCGCGGGAGCGGTTCGACCTCCCCCTCGCCGCCTACCAGGTCAGCGGAGAGTATGCGATGATCAAGGACGCCGCTCGCCAGGGCCACGCGGAGGAGCGAGCCGCGGTCGAGGAGACGCTCGGGGCGATTCGCCGGGCCGGGGCCGACCTCATCGTGACGTACTTCGCTCGGGACGTGGCCTCGTGGGCGGCGGGGGAGCGCTGACGATGGCCGCGGGCGGTGCCCGGACCGAGCGAGCGGACGAGGCCCCGCCCTCGGAGTTCGTGAAGTACACCTTCTTCCATCTCCGCCCCGAGTGGCGACGCCTCCCGCCCGCGGAGCGGGCGGCCGGGCGCGAGGCGTTCGTGGGCGCCCTCGAACACCCGCCCGCGGACGTCGTGCTCCGAACGTACTCGCTCGTCGGTCTCAAGGCCGGGACCGAGTTCCTCGTCTGGACGATCGCCTCGCGGCTCGAGCCGATCCAGGAGCTGCACGCCCGCCTGGCCGGGGGTCCGCTCGGCGGGTATCTCGACATCGCATACTCCTACCTCGGGATGGGACGGCGATCCGAGTACCTTGGGGACCACGCCCACGGCGGGGAGGGGAGTGACGTGACACGGAGGCCCTCGGATCGCTCGTTTCTCTTCGTCTACCCGTTCGTGAAGAAACGGGAGTGGTACGGCCTGTCGATGGACGAACGGCGCCGGGTGATGGGGGAGCACTTCCGCATCGGGCACCGCTACCCCGGGGTGCAGATCCACACCGGCTACTCGTTCGGCCTTGACGACATGGAGTTCATCCTCGCGTTCGAGGCGGAGACCCCGGCCGAATTCCTCGAACTGGTTCACGACCTCCGGCCCACCGAGGCCAGCCGGTACACGGCGCTCGAGACCCCGATCTTCACCTGCGCCCGGGTGCCGCCGCGGCGGGCGCTCGAGCTCGCCGAAGGTCTCGCGTGAGCCGCGCGGTCCCCGGCCCCCGCTCGCGGACGCTCTGGCGACGGGCGCGAGGGAGGCTAGCAGGAGGTGTGAACAGCCCGGTCCGGTCGTTCGCCGCCGTCGGCGGAACCCCGGTGTTTTTCGCCCGCGGGCGAGGGGCGTACCTCGAAGACGTCGACGGCCGCCGCTACCTCGACCTCCTCGGGGGCTGGGGCGCGAACCTCCTCGGGAACGCCCCGCCCGCGATCGTGCGGGCCGTGCGCCGGGCCGCGACCTCGGGCCTCTCGTTCGGAGCCCCGACCGAGATGGAGAACGAGCTCGCCGACCGGATCCGGCGACGCGTCCCGATGCTCGAGCGGCTCCGATTCGTCACCTCCGGGACGGAGGCAGTGATGAGCGCGGTGAGGGTCGCGCGCGGGTTCACGCGACGATCGGTCGTCGTGAAATTCGCCGGGGGGTACCACGGCCACTCGGACGGACTCCTCGCCCGCGCCGGGTCCGGGGTCCTCGGGATCTCACGCCCCGACTCGGGAGGTGTCCCGCCCGAGGTGTCACGCCCGACCCGAGTCCTCCCGTACAACGACCCTGAGGCGGTCGAGCGGCTGTTCCGCCGCGCCGGCGGCGACGTCGCGGCCGTCGTCGTCGAGCCGGTCGCCGGGAACATGGGCGTGGTCCCCCCGCGCCGGGAGTTCCTCGAGGCGATCTCCCGGTGCGCCCGGGAGTCGGGGGCCCTCGTCATCGCGGACGAGGTGATCACGGGGTTCCGCCTTCGTCACGGCACCGTCCACGCGGAGCTCGGTCTCTCGGCGGACCTCGTGACCCTCGGCAAGGTGATCGGCGGGGGACTGCCGATCGGCGCCTACGGCGGACGTCGAAAGGTGATGGACGTCGTCGCTCCCACCGGTCCGGTCTATCAGGCGGGGACGCTCGCGGGCAGTCCGGTGGTGATGGCCGCCGGGGCCGCCGCGCTCGACGAGCTCGGGCCCTCGGTCTACCGGACCCTCGAGGCCCGCGGCGCCGAGCTCGCCTCGGAGCTCGACGCCGCGGCGTCCCGCGCGGGGGTCCGCCCGTTCACGGTGCAGCGCGTGGGCTCGATGCTGGGGATCTTCTTCGCCCGGGGGCCGGTCGTCGACCTCCCGAGCGCGCGCGCCAGTCAGGGCCGCCGCTATGCGAAGTTCTTCCACGCGGCGCTCGACCGAGGAGTGTACTTCCCGCCGGCCCCGCTCGAAACGACGTTCGTCTCGGCGGCGGTCCGACGCGAGGATCTCACGCGAGCTCGACCGGCCTTCCGGGCCGCGCTCGGAGCCGCGCGACGGAGCGGACCGTGAGGCGGCGCCGGCTGGTCGCCGCGCTCCGGGGCGAGCGACCCGACACGACGCCGATCTGGCTGATGCGCCAGGCCGGCCGGCATCTTCCCGGCTACCGGGCCCTACGGGAGCGGCGCTCGATCCTCGATCTCGTCCGGGACCCCGAGCTGGCCGCCGAAGTGACGCTCGAGCCGGTCCGACGCTACGACGTCGACGCGGGGGTCGTCTTCGCCGACATCTCCCTCCCGTTCGCGGGCCTTGGGGTCGACTTCTCGATCGACCCCGGCGTGGGCCCGGTCGTCGCCCGGCCCGTCCGGAGCGCCGCGGACGTCGACGGGCTTCGGGAGTTCCGGGCGCGCGATGAGCTCGCGTATGTCGGGCGCGCGATCGAGCGGTTCCTCGAGCTCGAGCGCGAGCGACCGATCGTCGGGTTCGCGGGGGGGCCGTTCACGCTCGCCTCGTACCTGATCGAGGGGCGGGCGTCCCGGGAGTTCCCCGAGACCAAGCGGTTGCTCTACCGAGAGCCCGCCACGTTCGACCGACTCCTGCGCCGGCTCGCCGACGTGACGATCGACTACCTTCGGATGCAGGCGGACGCGGGGGCGGACGCGCTCCAGCTGTTCGATTCGTGGGTCGGCGCGCTCTCCCCGGCGACGTTCGAGCGCCACCTCCTCGAGCCGACCCGGAGGATCTTCGACGCCGTGCGGGGGTCCGGGCGGCCGACGATCCACTTCTCGACCGGTTCGAGCCACCTCCTCGAGGCGATCGCTCGCACCGGACCCGACGCGATCGGCGT
>JASIEC010000005.1 GCA_030046135.1 Thermoplasmata archaeon
CCCGCTCAGCCTCGAGGAGATCACGCGCCTCCTGGGGGCCCGCGTGTGAAGGCGCCGGCGATCGTCCTCGTGACGGGCAAGCGCAAGTCCGCCGTGGCTCGCGCGACGTTCCGCAAGGGGGTCGGTCTCTTCCGCCTCAACGGCCAACCCGTCGAGGTCGTCGAACCCGAGATCGTCCGTCAGAAGGTCCAGGAGCCTCTCCTCATGGTCGGGGACCGGGCGAAGGGGATCGACATCTCGGTCGAGACCCGGGGCGGCGGCGTGGTCGGCCAGGCGTCGGCCGCCCGCACGGCGGTCGCTCGGGGCCTCGTGATCTGGCTGAAGGACGAGCGCCTCAAGGAGTCGTTCAAGCACTACGACCGCACGCTCCTCGTCAACGATCCGCGTCGGAAGCTCCCGAAGCGCCCCGGCGGGCGCGGGGCCCGGGCGCGCCGGCAGAAGTCGTACCGTTAGAGGGAGGTCCCGGATCGATGACGATGCTGATCCCCGTCCGGTGCTTCACCTGCGGGGCCGTGATCGGCCAGCACTGGGACGAGTACCGGGAGAGGACGACCCGCGGGGAGCCCGCGGGCGCCGTCCTCGACGCGCTCGGCCTCTCCCGCTACTGCTGCCGGCGGATGCTCCTGACGCACGTCGACCTCGTGGACGAGGTCGGTCCGTACGGTTGAGGGCCCGGGCTCCCGACCGGGAGACCGGGAACCACCGGCCTTTCGGCGGGGGGAGTGGCTCCCCCGCCGCTCCTCCGCTCAGCTCTCGTCGTCGTCGTCCGAGGACCGAGAGCCCCGTTCGAGGCCGCTGCGGCTCGAGGAGGACGGCTTCGCCCCGGCGGGTCGCCGAGGTCGGCGGTAGTACCAGATCAGGACGCCGATCACGACCAGGACGGCGAGCGAGATCCCGCCGTACTCGATCAGCTCGGTCGTGGGGTTGGGGTGGACCGAGATCGACATCGAGATGACGTTCGACCCGTAGTTCCCGACGAACTCGTTCGAGGCGGTCGCGTTCGCGTAAAGGAGGAAGTTCCCCGTGACGCCCGGCGTCCACGTGACGACGGCCCGGACCGTCTTGTTGAGGGCGAGCTTCCCGATCGTGCCGCTCGCGAGCACGGTCGAGTTGACCGTCCCGTTCCCGTAGTAGCCGTAGAACACGACCGATCCCGGCGACCCCGCGATGTAGCGGGGCGAACCGCTCCCGCTCGACGAGAGGAGGTAGAAGGTGACGTTGAGGTTCGCCGCGTACGCCTTCGAGCCGCCTCCGACCGTCACGTTGACCCAGAACGTGGTGGGCTTCCCCGCCGTGACGGACGACGGGCCCGTCAGGTTCTCGGCCGTGAGGATCGGGCGGGTCGTGGAGTTGGGGGAGACGGTGAGGGGTTTCGTCGTGTTCGCCTTGTTGCCGTTGAGGTCGGTGACGGTGAGGTTGATCGTGTACGCCGTCGACTCGGGCTTCAGGGTGAATGTCGGGTAGGCCCCGCTCGGCTTCACCGACGTGACGTTCCGGTACTGGGCGCGCGACGTGTTGTTGTCGTTCGTGATCTTCCAGTAGTAGTTCGAGATCGACCCGTTGTTCGGATCGGTCGAGTTCTCCGCGTCCAGCCGGATCGTCGCCGTCCCGTTCGACGCCTCCGTGATCCCGCTCCCCGACACCGCGGTCCCGCCGAGGGTGAGGATCGTGAACGACGGGCTCGGAGGCTGCGTGTCGTTGACGAGGATGACGAGGGACGTCGACGCGGAGCTCCCGGTCCCGGTCCAGACCGTGAGCGTCATGTTGTACTGCCAGCCCTTGATCGGGACCAGCGTGTCGCTCACGTTGCCGTCGGAGAGGTACGCCCCCGCGCCGTTGAACTGGACCGTCCAGTTGGCGGCGAACTTCGCGCCGCTGGCGACCGAGAAGTTCGCGGACTGGTTGAATCCCTTCGCGTGCAGGTGGAACGACGCGATCGACCAGACGTTCGGCGAGGGCTCCGAGCTCATCGACGCGTTGAAGTGGAGCGTCGTGCTCCAGTTGACGTAGAGATACGTCGTCGACCCGGCCGTCTTCGTCTCCGCGGTCGTCGCGTTGCTGGTGATCACAGCCTTGGGCGCGGGCGTGTTCGACATCACGTAGACGTAGAACGGCGTGCTGTTGGTCCGGTTGCCCGAGCTCCGGATCGTGAGCGACCCGACGTCCGGGGTGTTCGCGGGGGTCGCCGTCGTGTAGGTGTGGTTCGTCGTCACGTTGGTCGTCGTGTACTTGCCCCCGTCCCCGAACTCCCAGGCGAACTGCGTCCCGTTCGTCCCGGAGACGTACGTCGAGTTGGCGGCCGAGAACGTGACGTTCTGCCCGACGCCGACGACGAACGTGTAGTTGCCGTGCGTCGAGTTGAGGATGTTCGCCGACGAGAAGGTGCTGTTCGCGACCTTCGCCGTGACGTTCGCTTCGAGGTTCGCCAGCTTGACGATCGAGAACGTCGCGGTCGCCGAGGCGGTGGGCGCGGGCTTGCTCTCGAGGGTGAACTTGGTCCAGGTCCCGTTCGGGCCGCTCCCCACGAGGGCCGAGTGCGCCGGAGCCGTGGTCCCGGCGGCGAGGACGTACCCCGAGGGCAGGACGACCGTGTAGTTGAACAGCTCCGCGCTCGTCGTCGGGTGGGCGAACCCGAAGGAGATCGAGTACGACGAGGCGTTCTTCGGGATCGTTCCGTTGAGGGTGTACGTCGACGACCAGGCGTAGGAGAGATTCGCGCTGCTGGAGAGGCCGCAGTAGCTCGAGCACCCCGTCGAGAACGTCGGGGCCGCCTGGATCGTCGGCGCGAGGAACTTGGTCCCGTTGATCGCGGTCGCCGCCTGGACCGCCGGGAAGAACGGCCCCCGGTCGACGAACCACGACTTGACCGCGCCGGTGACGGTCGCCGCGGGGATCGACAGCGAGTGGTTGAAGTCGAGCCCGAGCTGGGCCCAGAGCTGGCCCACCGTGTCGTTGGGGAGGCCGGGGAGGACGGTCTCGTTGCCGAGCGACGCCGCGGTCTTCACGACGAGGGAGCCGGTGCCGGAGGTGACGTTGATCGCCGAGAAGTCGAGCGTGGTGTCGACGAGGCCGAGCGAGCTGTTCGTGACGGACTTCAGCGTCACCGATTTCGAGATCGGCGTCGTGTTCTTCACGGACTGCGAATACCACGTCGTCTGGTAGCCGATCGCGGCGAGGATGACATCGAACGTCTGCGGGCTCGTCGTGTTGAAGCCAGCGGGGTACGTCGAGAACGAGTAGTACCCTCCGGGCGGCGTCGAGGTCGTGTACAGATACCCGTTCGTCGCGTCCCACATCGTTGCGTTGCCGGCCGTCGGGACGTACCCGGTGGCCGTCAGCATCCGGCCGGAGAGGAAGTAGGATCGCAGCACGGGGGCGATCGGCGTCGGGATCGGCTTCGAGATCGTGATCGACGAGGTGTTGGAGTACGTCGTCGAGCCCGAGGTGTGCGTGATCGAGAGCACCCAGGTGCCGTACGGGACCTTGAGGCTGAAGAACCCGGTCGCGTTCGTCGTGTTGTTCGCGAGGGCGAACCCGTTGTACTGGGGCGCGAGGAGGCGGACCGAGGCCCCCGAGACCGTCCCCGAGTTCTGCGTCACGGTGCCGTTGAGCGTCGAGTTGTAGAGGTGGACGGCGACGTTCGTGAGGACCGTCGAATAGTTCGCGTTGGTGAGGTCCGTTTCGTTGTACGTCGCCCACGTCGGGTTCTGGTTCTCGGGGAGGATCCCGCAGGGCCGGCAGCCGGTGAGGCTGACGTTGCCCGCCGGCGGGACCGAGAGGCCCCAGTAGCCGGGCACGAGAGCCCCCGAGGTGCTCGACGTGGTGAACGTGAATTCGCCGCCCGCGCCCGTCGTGGTCGTGTAGACCGCGCCCGTGGCGCCCGAGATGAGATCGACGGTGACGCCCGCCGGCACCGGCGGGCCCGAGAGCCCGGTCGGCTGGTCTACGTAGCCGGTCAGGGTATAGCTGGTCGTGGCCGCCGACGCCGTTCCGAGGATCGCGGCGAGCGAGCTCAGAACGACGACGAGCGCCGCGACCCACACCGTCGCGCGGTACAACGCTCGAACCACCTCGTTCACATCTCCTGCTGCGGGATTCCCTCGAGATTGAGGGCGCTGCGCGAACCTAGCCCCATTACATATAGCTTGCCCGCGCGCGCCCGCGCGTTCGGCGGAGTCGGCCGGTGTTCAGCGGTAGATCGCCTCGACCGGCTCCTCGCGACGGCGGGCGACGCGCTCGCGGAGGAGGTGGCGCTCGAAGCTCTCGTAGAACCGGAGCGCCTCGGGGTCGCACGACGCCCGGACCTGCTTCAACGCGGACTCGAAGTGGGCCCGCGTCACCTTCGACGCCTTGAGGTTCTCGCGGATCGCCGCGAGCCCGGCCTCCCGGCACAGGGCCGCGAGGTCGCTTCCGACGTACCCTTCCGTCCGGGCCGCGAGCTCCGCGAGGTCGACGTCGTCCGCGAGGGGCATCCGGCTCGTGTGGACGGTGAGGATCTCGACGCGGCCGGCGGCGTCGGGCGGCTCGACGAACAGCATCCGGTCGAAGCGCCCGGTGCGCGTCAGCGCCTCGTCGATGATGTCCGGGCGGTTCGTCGCCGCGAGGACGAGGACCCGCTCGAGGCTCTCGAGCCCGTCGATCGACGTGAGGAGCTGGTTGACGATCCGCTCGGTGACCCCGCTCGACGTCTGGAGGCCGCGGCGCGGCGCGATCGAATCGATCTCGTCGATGAAGACGATCGAGGGCGAGGCCTGCCGGGCCTTCTTGAAGATCATCCGGATCGCCTTCTCGCTCTCGCCGACCCACTTGCTCATCACCTCGGGGCCCTTCACCGAGATGAAGTTCGCCTGGCTCTCCGTCGCAACGGCCTTCGCGAGCAGGGTCTTGCCGACCCCGGGCGGACCGTACAGGAGGATCCCCCGCGGCGGCTCGATGCCGAGGTGGCGGTACACCTGGGGGTTCTTGAACGGCAGCTCGACCGACTCCTCGAGGATCCGACGGACCCGGTCGACGCCGCCGACCTCCTCCCATCGGGTCGTCGGGACCTCGACCGCGACGTCGCGCAGGCTCGACGGCTCGATCTGCTTCAGCGCCTCGCGGAAGTCCGCCTCCGTGACCTTCATCCGCTCGAGCAGCGACAGCGGGATCGGCTGGTCGAAGTCGATCTCGGGGAGGTAGCGCCGGAGGGCGCGCATCGCGGCCTCGCGGGCGAGCGACGAGAGGTCGGCGCCGACGAACCCGTGGCTGAGCCCCGAGAGCTCCTTGAGGACGCGCTCCCGGTCCTTCTCGCTCCCCTCAATCGGCATCCCGCGAGTGTGGATCTGGAGGATCTCGAGGCGGCCCTCCTGCGTCGGGACGCCGATCTCGATCTCCCGGTCGAAGCGGCCGGGGCGACGGAGCGCGGGGTCGATCGCCTCCTCGCGGTTCGTCGCCGCGATGACGATCACGTTCCCCCGGCCCGACAGGCCGTCCATCAGCGTGAGCAGTTGGGCGACGACCCGCCGCTCGACCTCCCCCACGACCTCGTCGCGCCGCGGGGCGATCGAATCGAGCTCGTCGATGAAGATCACGCTCGGCGCGTTCTTCTCCGCCTCCTCGAACTTCTCCCGGAGCTCCTTCTCGCTCTCCCCGTAGTACTTCGAGATGATCTCGGGTCCCTGGATCCCGATGAAATGCGCCCCCGCCTCGTTCGCGACGGCCTTCGCGATCAGCGTCTTGCCCGTCCCGGGGGGTCCGTAGAGGAGCACCCCCTTCGGCGGGGTGATCGCGAGCCGGTCGAACAGCTCGGGATGCTTCAGCGGCAACTCGATCATCTCGCGCACCCGGCCCAGCTTCTCCTTGAGGCCCCCGATGTCCTCGTAGGAGACCCGCGGGGCGGCGACCTCCGCCTCGCTGACCGTGTCCTCGCGGATCGTGATCAGCGTCGTCGGGGAGACCTGGACGATCCCCTTCGGCTGGGTCGAGACGACCATGAACGGCAGGGAGCCGCCCATCAGGAACACCCCCGGGATCACGAAGACGTCGCCGCGGACGAACGGCCGTCGGGAGAGCGCCTTCGCGACGAAGCTCTCGAGCCCCGGCCCGAGGTCCATCCGTGACGAGCCCGCGTAGATCGGAGCGATCGTCACGGCGTCGGCGTTGGGGCAGTCGACGCGCTGGACCGCGACGCGGTCCCCGATGCTGACCCCCGCGTTGCGACGGACGACCGCCTCGATCCGGACGAGCCCCTTGCCCTCGTCGTCCGGCTGCGCGCGGCTCACGATCGCGGGCGTGGGCTTCCGGCCGCGGATCTCGACGATATCTCCGAGCCCGACCTTGAGACGCTGGCGGGTCTGGACGTCGAGGCGGGCCGTGCCCAGGCCGATGTCCTGCTGGAACGCCTCGGCCACCCGAAGCGTGAGGGCCTCCCCCATCGGCGAGGCGTCGGACCCCGCCACCGGCGTAAATAGGTTGGCCCCGAGAGGGCGTCCGCCGCCCCCGATCGGCGCCGCTGGAACGGAATCCCCATATCTTGGGGCCCCGGCTCCCTCGCCGATGGCGCGTGCCGGGCTCTCCGAGCCGGTCCTCCACCGCCTCCTCGAGGCGGCGGGATACCGGCTCTCCTCCTACCCCGCCGGCACCCTCGCGGTTCGCTCGACCGACCGGCGCGCGGTGTTCCTCGCCGCGAGCCGGATCGGGCCTTCGGAGGTCGACTCCCTGTTCCCTCCTCCGTCGGTCCGCCGGACCCTCGTCTACGAGGAGGAGCCCGGCCCCGCGGCGCGGGCCCAGGCGGCGGAGCGGGGAATCGAAGTCCTCGACCCGTGGACGCTCGGCCCCGGACTCGGCGAGATCCTCCTGCCGGCCCCGGCGGCCGCCGCGCCCGGCGCGGACGAGTCGGCGGACGCGCTCGACCTCCCGTTCCCGATCGCGGGGTCCTCGGCGCGGACGGTCCGGCCCCGCGTGGGCCGGGCCGACGTCGAGGAGCTGGGGGCCGTCGAAGGGGCCCGATGCACGCTGCGCCTCGTTCCTCACTACGTCTCGGCGTACCGGGTCCGGCCCGCGACCGCCCACGGGGGCCGCGGCCCCGTCGTCCGCCAGCTCGTCGCGGTGAACGGGACGTCACGACGGGCGGAGATCTGGGAGGACGGGGAGCGCGAGCTCGTCGAGGAGCTCCCGTCGCCGTACCAAACCCTCTCCCCCCAGCTCGGCGAGGCCGACGTCGCGCCGATCGCACTGGACGCGATCCGTCGGCACCACACGGTCCGCGTCGACCACACCGAGCAGCACGGGGGGGCGCTCGTCATCGAGACGAGGCGCGTCGTCCCCGACCCCGCCGACGTCCGCCTCGGGCCGTTCCTGCTCGTCTACGTCCCCCACTGGTACATCGAGGGGACGGGCGGACGGATCGTCCTCGACGCGGTGAGCGGCCTGAGGAAGGGCGACCCGGGCGATCCCGACTGAGCCCCGCCGGCCTCGCGCTCGCCTCCGCCCTCAAATACCGAGCGTCGCTCGCCCGGCCCGTGTTCCTCGAGCAGGTGCTGAGCGGGCCCCTCCTCAACTTCGTCTACGTCGTCGGCGACGGCGAGGGCGGGGAGGGGGTCGTGATCGATCCGTCGTACGAGCCCGGGCCCGTGCTGGAGACGATCGACCGTCACCGGCTCAAGGTCCGCTACGTCCTCAACACCCACAGCCACGCCGACCACACAGCGGGGAACGCGGCGGTGCGCGAGCGGACCGGGGCGAAGGTCGTCGCGCACCGGCTCACCCCGGACGCCCCGGACGTCCCGGTCGACGAAGGGGACTCGGTGCGCGCGGGCGGGCTCGAGATCCGCGTCGTGCACGTGCCGGGCCACACCCCCGACAGCGTGCTGTATCTCTTCCAGGGGAACGTCGCCACCGGCGACACCCTCTTCGTCGGGGAGTGCGGACGGACCGACCTCCCGGGCGG
>JASIEC010000052.1 GCA_030046135.1 Thermoplasmata archaeon
CCCTCCCGGATCACCTCGGGTCCCGTGCCGTCGCCCGGGAACACCGCGATCTCGGCCGCGGCCGTCCTCACCCGCGAGCTCCCCGGGACGCCGCCGCGGCCCGGGCGGCCTCGAGCTCCCGCCGCACCTTCTCGACGAGCCCCCCCGCCTCGAGGAGGTCCAGGAGATGGCCCGGGAGCGGCGGGAAGGCGATCGACCGACCGCTCGTCACGTTCGTGATCCGGCCCGCCCCGAGATCGACCCGCGCGGTGTCGCCGGTGGAGAAGAGCGCCCGGACCCCGGGCGCCTCGATCGTCGGGATGCCGAGGTTGATCGCGTTGCGGAAGAAGATCCGGGCGAACGAGTCCGCGACGACCGCGCCGACGCCGATCGCCCGCATCGCCTGCGGGGCGTGCTCCCGGCTCGACCCCGACCCGAAGTTCTCGTCGGCGACGAGGATGTCCCCGGGGCGCGCCTTCGCGGCGAACTCGGGGAGCGCGATCTCGAAGACGTGCTTCTTGAGCTCCTCGGGGTCGAGGATCGTGAGGTACTTTCCCGAGATGATCTGGTCGGTGTCGACGTCGCGCCCGAGCGTCCAGACGCGCCCCTCGAGGACCGTCTTCACCCGTCGCGCCCCCTACGCGAGCGCCCGGGGATCCGCGATCTCCCCTTCGATGGCGCTCGCCACGACCGCCGCCGGCGACATCAGATAGATCCGGGCCTCCTTCGCGCCCATCCGGCCGGGGAAGTTCCGGTTCGAGGAGGAGGCGCACACCTCCTCCCGGTCGAGGATCCCCATGTTCCCCCCGAAGCAGGCGGAGCAGCTCGAGTTCGTGAACACCGCGCCCGCGTCGGTGAACACCTGGATGATCCCCTCCTTGAGGCACTGGTCGTAGATCTTCGTCGACGCCGGGGAGACGATGAACCGGACCCCCTTCGCGACCTTCTGCCCCTTCATGATCGCCGCCCCCTCCCGGAGGTCCTCGATCCGGGCGTTCGTGCACGAGCCCAGGAACGCCTGGTCGATCCGGACGTGCTCGCGGACGACGTCCGTGAGCGGCCGCACGTTGTCCGGCGAGTACGGGCAGGCGACCATCGGCGGCATCGCGTCGACATCGATCGAGATCGTCCGCTCGTATTGCGCGTCCGGATCCGCCCGGAGCGGGTGCATCGCGTGCTTGGCGATCGGCGCGAGGTAGTCGAACGTCGCGGTGTCCGGGGCGACCATCCCGGCCTTCGCTCCCATCTCGGTCGTCATGTTGCAGATCGTGAACCGCTCGGGCATCGAGAGCCGCTCGATCGTCGGGCCCGAGAACTCGACGGCCCGGTACGTGGCGCCCGTCGTCTTCACCTCGCCGAGGATCCGGAGGATCAGGTCCTTCGCGGTGACGCCCGGTCCGAACGAGCCCTTCACCTGGATCGAGATCGAGGCGGGGACCTTGAGCCAGAGCCGGCCCAGGGCGAGGACCGCGGCCATCTCGGTCGGGCCGATGCCGGTCGCGAACGCGCCCATCGCGCCGAGCATGTTCGTGTGGGAGTCGGTCCCGACGGCGAGGTCTCCCGGGACGACCCAACCGTCCTCGGCGAGGATCTGGTGGCAGATGCCGTGGTGGCCGACGTCGTAGAAGTGCGAGAGGTTCGTCTCGGCGGCGAACTTCCGCAGGATGCGGTGGAGGCCCGCCGCCCCCTCCGTCGAGGCGGGGACCCAGTGGTCGAGCGCGACCACGACCCGGTCCGGGTCCCAGACCTTCTCCGCGCCCATCTGGTGAAACGGCGCGACCGTCTGGGCGCCCTGCTCGTGCATCATCGCGAGGTCGACGGACCCCTCGACGATCTGGCCCGGTACGAGCTCCTCGACCCCCGACGTCCGGGCGAGGATCTTCTCCGCCAGGGTGCGGCCGTGGCCGGAGGACGGGCTCATGCGCTCACCGGGGCGATCCCCACCGCCTCCACGAGCCCCCAGAACTCCTCGTCGGTGAGCCCGGGCCGGTCGAACCGGCGGCGATAGTCGTCGAGGAACCTCTCGAGATCGGCCTTCGAGCGGTGCTCGGCCTCCCCCTTCACCCGGCGGAGCAGCTCGGCGAGCACGGGATCGGGCGCCGAGAGGCCCCGCTCCTTGAGCTTCTCGACGAGCGCCGCCTTGCCCGTGTGCTTCCCGAGGATCATCGAGCGACGCCGGCCGACGACCGACGGCTGCAGCGGCTCGTACGTGAGCGTGTGGGCGAGGATGCCGTGCGTGTGGATGCCGGCCTCGTGGGAGAAGGCGTTCGACCCGACGAGCGCCCGGTTGGGCGGGACCGGGATCCCCGAGAGCTCCTCGACGAGCCGCGAGAGCTCGTAGAGGCGCTCGGTCCGGATCCCCGTCCGGTAACCGTAGAGCGTCTCGAGGGCGACCACGACCTCCTCGAGCGAGGCGTTCCCGGCGCGCTCGCCGAGACCGTTCACGCAGACGTGCGGGGTCCTCGCCCCGCACTCGAGGGCGGTGAGCGTGTTCGCGGTCGCGAGCCCGAAGTCGTTGTGGCAGTGGACCGAGAGGTCGGCGGGCCGGATCCGTCGGACGAACTCGCCGAGGTACCAGCGGAACGTGAGGGGCGTCATCACGCCGACGGTGTCGGCGACGACGAGCCGCTCGGCGCCGGCGTCCTGCGCCGTCCGATAGAGGCGCTCCACGAAGTCGAACGGGGCGCGGACCGTGTCCTCGGTGACGAAGGCGACGTGCAGGCCCGCCTGCTTCGCCCGCTCCACGGAGCGGCGTGTCGCCTCGATGACCTGCTCGGGTTCCATCTTGAGCTTGTACTTGAGGTGGACCCGGCTCGCGGCCACGAAGATCGCGATGTGGCTCACCCCGCTCGCGATCACCGCCTCGACGTCCTGGGGGACGGTGCGGGCCGAGGCGAGGATCTTCGCCCGGAGCCCCGCCCCGGCGATCGTGCGCACCGCGCGCGCCTCGTCCTCCGAGACGACGGGGATCCCGGCGTCGATCACGCCGACGCCGATCTCGGAGAGGAGGTTCGCGACCCGGAGCTTCTCGTCCGGCGAGAACCGTACCCCCGGCGTCTGCTCTCCGTCGCGCAGCGTTTCGTCCCAGACGGTGATCGACTCGGGAAGGTGGCGCTCGCCGGCGGTGGCGGAGTGGTAGTTCTCGACGAGATCGGGCTCCGCCATGCGAGTTTCACGCCCGGTCCGCATTTATCGGTGGCGAGCGCGGGCCCCACGACGGCCCGCCGGGCCCTGCGAGCGTTCCGGACCGCCCGACGGGATTTTCGGGATATCGCCTTAAATAGCCACCCGACCTCAAACAACCCGACCGGGAGCCTCGGCGCCCGGTCGGAGAGGATCGTGAGTTCCCCGGCGGCGAAGACGACGCCCGTGGCGGTCGGGCCGACGCCCGCGGCGGGCGGGTCCCCGCTCGAGCTGTCGGACGTGAGCGTGATGATCGGGGGCCAGGGGGGCGACGGGACGCTCACCGTCTCCGATCTCCTCGGGCGGTACTTCCGCAAGCGCGGCCTCTACGTCTACACGTCGAGGAACGTCCTGTCCCGGATCCGGGGCGGGCACGCCGACGCCTCCGTCCGGGGCAGCCGCGACCCGATCGCCGCGGTGAAGGCGCACGTCGACGCGCTCGTGGCGTTCGACCAGGAGGCGATCGACCTCGGCCGGCCGGAGCTCGCGCCGCACGGGTTCATCCTCTACGACTCCACCTCGTTCCGCTCCGACCTTCCGAACGCGGTGGGCTTCCCGTTCGCGACGCTCGTCGGGGGCCCCCTCGGCCAGCCAATCTTCAAGAACACCGCCGCCTACGGGGCGCTCTCCGTTCTCTTCGGCTTCGATCCCGCGAAGACCCGCGAGGTGATCGACGAGCGGTTCCGTCGCCGCGGCGACGTCGCCCTCGAGAAGAACCTGAAGGCCCTCGAGATCGGGCGGACCGCGGCGAGCGAGGCGGCGGGGGTGGCGAACCGCTTCTCGATCGGCGAGGGGGATGCCCACGACCTCGTGCTCACCACGGGGAACCAGGCCGTCGCCCTCGGCTTCGCCGTCGGAGGCGGCCGGTTCTTTGCGGGCTACCCGATCACTCCCGCGACCGAGATCATGGAGTACCTCCAGAGGTACCTGCCCCCGCTCGACGGCGTCGTCCGCCAGGCGGAGGACGAGCTCGGCGCGATCAACATGGTGATCGGCGCGGCGTACGCGGGGGCGCGGGCGATGACGTCAACGAGCGGCCCGGGACTCTCCCTGATGACGGAGGGAATCGGCCATGCGGGCACCGCGGAGATCCCCGTCGTCGTGGCCGACTGCCAGCGGGTGGGGCCCTCGACCGGACAGCCGACGCGGCACGAGCAGTCCGACCTCTCGCACCTGGTGAACCTTGGCCACGGGGAGTACCCGCGGTTCATCCTCGCGCCGGCGTCCCCCGTCGACGCGTTCGGGATCACCGTCGACGCGCTCAACCTCGCCGAGCGCTGGCGGCTTCCCGTGATCCTTCTGCTCGACCAAGCGCTCTGCCAGAACACGATCGCCAGCCCGCGCTTCGACCTCGCGTCGGTGAGGATCGACCGGGGCCGGAGAATCTCGCCCGAGGAGGCCGCGGGGCTCGCGCAGTACAAGGCCTACGAGGTGACGGAGGACGGGCCGAGCGCGTTCGCGCCCCCCGGGACCCCCGGCCTCTGGTCGCAGGTCACCGGCAACGAGCACGACGAGTGGGGGCACGTCTCCGTGAACCGGACGAACCGCGTGCGGATGATGAAGAAGCGGATGGGCAAGATGGTCCGGGCCCAGCCCGAGCTTCCGCCGGGCCGGCTCTTCGGCCCGGCCTCGGCCCGGATCGGCCTCGTCGGCTACGGGAGCACCTCGGGGCCGATCCTCGAGGCGCAGACGCTCCTCGCGGCCCGGGGGATCGGGACCCGATACTATCAGGCCCGGACGATCTATCCGGTGCCGGTCCACGAGCTCGAGCCGTTCTTCCAGGGGATCGACACCGCCTTCGTCGTCGAGCACAACTACACGGGGCAGTACGCCCGGCTCCTCCGGGAGTCGCTCCCGGCGCACCACGCGAAGCTCCGCTCGGTCCTACGTTACGACGGCGACTCGTTCCGGGCGCCCGACATCGTGGCGGCCGTCGAGGGGGGGCCGCAGTGACCGCGCAGTCGGCCAAGGCGACGCAGCCGATCTGGTGCCCTGGCTGCGGCGACTTCGGGGTGCTCGCCGCGGTCAAGAAGGCGGCGCTGGGGCTCAAGATCCCGACCCACGAGCTCGTGCTGGTCGGCGGGATCGGCTGCTCGGGCTCGATCCACAACTTCCTCGAGGTCAACGGGATCCACGCGCTGCACGGCCGGCTGCTCGCCCAGGC
>JASIEC010000053.1 GCA_030046135.1 Thermoplasmata archaeon
CGGCGGGAGGATCGAGGTCCCGATCGGGCCCCGGACGATCTTGAGCCGTTCGGCGTCCTCGGGCGGGACCTTGAGCTCCGAGAGCGCGACGAGCGCGCGGTACGCCGCCTGGGCGTAGTTGACGGTCGTCTTCGTGTGGCCGTCGGTATAGCCCCAGGCGTCGGTGAACCCGGCGAACCGGAGGACCGGCTTCGCGATGTCCCCGACCGCGAGGCCGACGCCCCGGGGCGCCGGCTTGAACGTGACGGCGACCGAGCCCGATCGGCCCTCGGCGGCGAACGGCAGGGTGTGGCCCCGGCCGCCGCGGATGGGGCGCGGCGCGTTCTCGTCCTTCGGCGGGAGGATCGAGGTCCCGATCGGGCCCCGGACGATCTTGAGCCGTTCGGCGTCCTCGGGCGGGACCTTGAGCTCCGAGAGCGCGACGAGCGCGCGGTACGCCGCCTGGGCGTAGTTGACGGTCGTCTTCGTGTGGCCGTCGGTATAGCCCCAGGCGTCGGTGAACCCGGCGAACCGCAGGACCGGCTTCGCGATGTCCCCGACCGCGAGGCCGACGCCCCGGGGCGCCGGCTTGAACGTGACGGCCACCGAGCCCGATCGGCCCTCGGCGGCGAACGGCAGGGTGTGGCCCCGGCCGCAGCCGCACTCCCAGCTGCCGCAGCCCCGGAGCACCTCCACGACCTCGAGCTTCGCGCGGTCGATCGCACGACGGATCGTCGGGCCGACCTCGCGGCCCTTCGCACGGCCGAGGCCCACGAACCCGTCGCCGTTTCCGACGACGACCGTGACCGCGAACTTGAACCGTCGGCCGGAGTCGGTCATCCTCTGGACCATGTTGACGTCGAGGACCTCGTCGTGCAGCCCCGGCAGGAGCTTGTCGACGATCGCCGCCTCCCGGAGGGGAAGTCCCGTCGCGAGCGCGTCGCTCATCGTCGCGATCTCGCCCGAGGCGACGCGGCGGCCGAGCTCCGTCTTCGGGACCCACGGCGGGGCGGCCGCCGGACCGCCCGGCCCGCCGGGGCCTCCCGGCCCGGAGAACCGCGGGGGGCCCTGGGCCGCGCTCACGCGGCCGCCTCCCGCCGGGGCACGAGCCCCGGCAGCTTCTGCTTGTACGTCTCGACCGGCGACGGCAGCGGGGTCGGGAGGTGCGCCCCGTTCAGGCGCTCCGCCGCCGGGAACTGGCCCTCGCCGTGCGGGATCTCAAGCCCCGCGTCGACGAGCCCCTTGAGCGCGGCGGCGAGACGGCCCCCCTCGGTCGGACGGCGGAGGCCGACGTCGAGCACGGCCTCCCCGGTCCCGGCGGCCTTCGCCCTCAGGCCGGCCAGGTAGCCGGTCAAGTAGGCGGCGGGGGTGGAGGCGAGGCTCGCCGCGGGGAACTGGATCGAGGAGAGCTCCGAGCTGTCCGCGGCGGCGATCACCCGGTCGCCCGCGGGATCGAAGTCGACGAGCGCCACGCGGACGCGTCGCGCGGAGTAGCGCACGACCGCGCGCGAGCGGCCGGACTCGAGGAGACGCAGGCGGACGCGGTAGTCCGTCTTCCCCTCCCGTCGGCGGCGGAAGTGGACGCGGAACCGGGGCCCCGTGCTCATCGCTTCGCCTCCTTGAGGTGGCCGGCGAGCCGGAGGTTCCCGAGGAGATGGGCCCGGCTCCGGAACATCCCGCCCTTCGCGCGCCGGTAGAACTCGCGGTAGACGCTCCGGGAGATCGACTTCGCGTCGCGGAGCTGGCGGAGGAGCTCGCGCTGCGCCCGGATGCGTCGGATCCACCGCTCCTTCCGGGGGAGGCGGGCGGACGGGGTGCCTCGGCGCGAGCCGGGGCCCGCGTGCCGGCCCTTCGCGAGCTCGGCGGCGTGCCGGCGGGCCCGGACGCGCGACGTGCCCCGGATCGCCTTGCGTCGGATCCCGCCCGCCTTGATCGCGCTGCGGATGTCCGCGCGCGTCACCGCGTCGGCGAGCTCCTCCTGGCTCGCGGGGTCGATCCACACGCGGCCCTCGCCGCAGTCGAGGATCGCCGCCGCCATGCGCCGCTGGTTCGCGAGATCGGGCATCGGACTCACTCCTCCCGCTCGGCCTTCACGATCGGGTTCAGGACGTGGATCCCGAGCTGGCGGGCCCTCTCCTCGAGGACGAGCCGGAGCCGGGTGCCGATCGTCCTCGCGATCACCGCCGCCTCGCGGCGCGCGTCGACCGCCTCGAGGTCGGTCCGGTTGCGCACCACGACCGGCTGGAATCCCGCCGGGGTGAGGCCCCGGACGGCGGCGGGGGAGCGGTAGCCGACGGAGACGATCTGGGCCCGGTAGCCGTAGTGGCGACGCTGCTTCGACTGGAGGCCGCGCGGACGGCGCCACGCGAGGTCGCGGCCGATGCGGAAGTAGCGGTTCGCCGCCTGCCGCCCGAAGATCGGCCGCCCGTCCGAGATCGCTCGCCGGGCGGCGAGCAGCCGGCGGCGCTCGGGGGTGAGCTCGCCGCGCCGAGGGGCCCGGGGCGCCTCGGGCGGGGTCTCGGGCTTCGCCTCCTCGGCGGGCTTCGGGGCGGGTGCGGCCCGGGGG
>JASIEC010000054.1 GCA_030046135.1 Thermoplasmata archaeon
AGGTCATAACTCAAGGCTCCCCTGTATTGGTGGAGTTGCCGTGCCAGCTCCTCGTGTCGGCTCCGCGCGCGTCCCGGGGCGCCTTGCGGTCGTCAGCGTTCTGGTGTTGCTCGTCGTCTCCTCCTGGGGTCTCGCAGTCGGGACCCCGGCGCTCGAGCGAGCGGCCACCGCTGCCTCCCACCTTCTCTCGAGCGCAGCCTCCGCGACCGCCTCGGGTCGAGCCCCGGCCTCCCGGGCGACGGTCCACGCCCTCCGGGACGACTCGTCGGTCGCCCGCCGGTCGGGCGAATCGGATCATCCCGGCGAGACGCCCCTCGTCAGCGACTACATCCTGTCGTTCCTCGAGAAGGGTCTCGCAGGAGGAGTGACCTGGTCCGTCACCGTCACCTGGAGCAACGGGAGCGCGACCGGCACCAACACAACCAACCGGACGAACCTCACCAACGAGAGCAACATCTCCTTCGTGCTGCCGAACGGCGCCTACCATTTCGCCGTCGCCGGGGTCTCCGGTTACACCGCGGACCCGAGCTCGGGGTCGCTCACCGTGAGCAACGCGAGCCTCAATCTCACGATCGTCTTCGGCCAGAAAATCGAGTTCTTCGAATCAGGACTCCCGGCGAACGAAACGTGGTCCGTCAGTCTCGCCGGGGCGCTCGTGTCGAATCGTACTACCGCCTCCGGCGGAGGGATCCTCTACGTCGAGCCGATCGGTGTCTATCCGTACGTCGTGGGGAACGTGGCGAACGGCTCGTACCAGATCAACGTTCCGAGCCCCGGGGCCGGGAATATCACTGTCAGCGGGACGAACATGTTCATCACGGTCGGAGTCTCCTACTCGTCCGTCCCTGGCTATCACGTCGTCTTCTCGGCGAGTCACCTCCCACCGTTCGAGACCTGGTCGGTCCAATCCGGGACCGTCTCGCGTACGAACTCGACCCTGCTCCTGGGGCACTCGAACCGCACCTCCCTCGGGGAGATCTCGTTCTTCGAGCCCGCCGGCCAATTCACTTACGCGATCTCGCCGCCCACGGGGTACGGGATCGCGAAGCTCGTCGGCCTCAACAACCCCACTCTGACCTCGGGCCAGGTCTCAGGGAACGCGACCTGGACCGTCCAGTTCGGAGCGTACCAGACCCTCTGGTTCAACCAGAGCGCGTTGCCGCAGCTCGAGAGCTACCCGAACGCCTCGTGGAAGGTCGTCATTACCCCCGCGGTGCCGGGGGGCCCTGCGGCGAACCACAACACGTCCAACAACACCACCCTCTACTTCTCGATCCCGGCGGGGGCCGCTTACCGGTTCGCGATCACCGGCCCCCCCGAGTACAAGATCTCCCCGGCGTCGGGATCGATCGTGATGCCGGCGCGGAACCTCACGAAGGTGGTGACGTTCAAGCTGCTCGCCGAGCCCGTCGTGTTCTCGGAGAAGGGTCTCGGGCGGGGTCTCAGCTGGACCGTGACGATCACGTCCGGCTCGACGCCCGTCTACACGTTCCCGCTGGCCGTCACGAAGCACGGCGGGACCGCGATCCGCTTCGAGCTCCCGCTCGGCACCTACTCCTACTCCATCTCGTCCACGGGGACCCAGACGGCCACGCCGGCGACGGGATCGATCACCGTCATATCGGCGCCCTCCGCCGCGCAGGACTTCCGGATCACGTTCTCCTAATCGACAGGCCGGGGGCGACTACCTCTGTGAGCCTCCGCGTCGACGTTTGACGCGGAATGGTGGGGGTCGCACCGAGATCCGGAACTGCGCGCCCCGGCGGGCCGCCGCGCGAGCGTTCAGGGTGAGGTAGGCTAGCGTCCGCTGACGGGACTGTCCGCGCTCGACGCCCCGCATCCTGGGGCCTGGGGGTACCCCCCCGACGTCGTTGATCGGGCCGGCCTAGGTCACGCCCCGGTGACCTGGACCTTCACTGACGTGCCCTTCGCCCAGACGACCGGGAAGTTCCCGCTCGGCGAGGGGAACGACCCGGGCGACACGGCGGAGAGGGCGTAGGTGTAGGTTCCGTTGACCAAGTGCAGGGTGATCGTGGAGCCCGTGGAGCAGGCGCCCCCGCTCATCGGGCCGGTGACGTTGACGCACCACCTCGTCCCGCGCGGGAGGCCCGTCTGCTCGACGAGCACCTTCTCCTCGACCGGTCGGAAGGTGACCTTCTTCGTGACGGCCGCGGACCCCACGGACACGCTGCCCTTGTCGGGCGAGGCGGTGAAATCGGACGGGCGCGTTACCGCGAAGGTGTACGCCGCTCCCTTCGGAAGCACGAACCCGATCGACGTGCCGCTCGTCGAGTTGGTGAGCGTCTCGGGGTTCTCCCCCGTGCCCTTCGGGGTCAGCGTCACGTTCCACGTGCCGACCGCGGGCGGCGCGATCGACCCCGACGCGACGACGCTCTCGGTGAACGTCACCGCCTGGAGGGCCCCGAAGGCGACATCGATCGTCGTCGGCCCGAGGACGCTCCCCGTCGAGTACGTCGGCTTCCTCGCGCCCGAGACCTTGGCGACCCCGTAGCCGTGCGGCGCGGTGAACGTGAAGTTGAACGAGCCGTTCGCCTCAAGGAACGTGACGGACCCCTGCGAGGCGAGGGGGTTGTGCACGGCGGCGGTCGTGTTGTTGTGGGTCGTCGATCCGGTGGTAACGGACCAGTTCACGCCGGGAAGGAGTCCGGTCTCCTTGAAGGTGACGAGATAGAGCGGGACGAGCCGGAACGTGACCGAGACCGTCACGGGCGCCCCCGTCACGTTGACGGTGCCTCGGACCGGCGACGGCTGGTAGACCGACTCCGTGTTGTTCGGCACGGTGGCGATCGCGTAGGTGTACGAGCCGTTCGGCTCCGAGTAGGAGATGGAGGTCGAGGTGGTGTTCTTCAGGGAGGCAGCGAGGGTGACGTTCCAGGTCATGCCGCCCGGGAGTCCCGCCTCGGCGAACTTCACGGTGTACGTCACGAGGCTGAACGTCACGTTCTCGGAGAGCCCGGCGCCGTCGATCGAGAAGCTGCCGTTGGTGGCGGCGTACTTCGAGTCCGAGCTCTTCGGCTTGTACGTGTAGCTCCCGTTCGGCAGGGCGAGCGAGATCGTGGTGCCGTTCGAGCTCCCGTTCGGGCCGCCCGGGACGGTGACGTTCCACGTCGTACCGCCCGGGAGGCCCGATTCGGTGAACGTGACAGGGTACGTCTCGGCAATCACGCTCGTGTTGTTCGACTCGACGTTGCCGACGAACACCATCGCGCGGGAGGAATCGTAGGAGGACGGCCCGGGGCTCAGCCCCACCTTGAGGGTGGCGAAGACGGTGCGGTTCGCGCCGCCCAGGACGCTCACGTTCCCCCCGTAGGACGGGTAGCCGGTCTGGAGCGAGACGTAGATCGTGCTCCCGGCGGAGTCGTACGTCACGCCCCAGGGCGGTTCCGCGACGCTCACGTTGCCCACGACCTTGTTGGTCGCGTCGGAGAT
>JASIEC010000006.1 GCA_030046135.1 Thermoplasmata archaeon
CTGGCTCGCCGTCGCCACCTCGTGGTGGTGGGCGTCCATCGTCAGGTGGAAGTCGTCCGTCAGGATGTTGCACATCTTGGCGCGCAGCCCGACCAGGGAGTCGACCGGCGGAGTCCGGTGGTATCCCTCCTTGAAGCGGATCGTCGAGTGGGAGTTGCCGGGCTGCCACGGGGACTCCGACTGGTCGATCAAGTACCCCGCCCCGGCCCAGGCGTCGCGCACCCCGTCGTACGACGGGATCAGCTGCACCTGGTCGAAGACGAAGAACTCGACCTCGGGCCCCCAGTACGACTTGTCGTACCCCGCCGCGGCGAGCACCCCCTCGGTCTTTCGGGCGACGCCCCGGGGGTCGTGCTCGTACGGGTCCTTCGAGGCGCCGAGCCGAATGTCGCAGATGAATCGGACCGTGCGACCGACCTCGGGGTTCCAGGGGATGGTGGCGAGCGTCGCCGGATCGGGGACGAGCAGCATGTCGGACTCGTAGATCTCCCGGAACCCCCGGACCGACGAGCCGTCGAGCTTCGGCACGCCCGTGCGGAACATCTCCGCGTCCAGGGCGTGGCGCGGCACGTCGACCTGGTTGAAGCCCCCGTAGACGTCGGTGTAGAACAGCTGGACCCAGCGGACCTTCTCCGACTTCAGCTGCTCGATCGTCGCCTCGCCGCTCGCCGGTGCCCCCCGCCCCTTCGACGCCACGTCCGCCGCCCCCGGGAGGTCCGACCGTCTCGCGCTACTTCAACCTTCACCGGAGAAGAGTGGACATGTGTCCACTTCTCATCCCCCATCTCTTATGTCGTGCCACTTCCTTCAAGTTGCATGCGGCAGACGTCCACCCTGGACCAGCTCGACCGGGCGATCCTCGAGGAGCTCAACGTCGACGCGCGGCGAAGCCACCGCGAGATCGCCCACCGGCTCCGGGTCTCCCCGACGACGGTGAGCGCGCGCGTCGCGCGCCTCGAGGAGGAGGAGGTGATCCAGGGGTACATCCCCGTCCTCAACGACGAGCAGCTCGGTTGGGATCTGTGGGCCGCGATCGGTATCCGGATCTCGAAGGGGCGTCTGCGCGAGGTCGAGGAGCGGCTCGCGCGCGATCCCCACGCCTACCTGATCTACGACGTCACGGGCGACCACGACGCGCTCGTTGTCGGGCGCTTTCGGGACCGGCGGGACCTCGACCGGTTCGTGAAGCACGCTCTCCAGGACCCGCACATCGAGCGCTCGAACACCCAGGTGGTGCTCAACCGGGTGAAGGAGGACCGTCGTGTCCCGGTCGTCCTGCGAGGAGGCGACGCGCCGACCGCGAGCGCGCGCTCGGCGAGCCCTACCGCCGCGGCAACGGCTAAGAGCCCATAGCACGGTCGGCGGGCGCACCGGGGGGACGGCGATGGAATGGGGGATGCGGAACCGGATCGCCCGCATGTTCCCGGCGGCGAGCCAGAACACGGTGATGCTCGCGGTCGACCACGGCTACTTCATGGGGCCGACGCACGGCCTCGAGGACCCCCGGGCGACGATCGCGCCGCTCCTGCCGCACGCCGACGCGATCGCCCTCACCCGCGGGGTCCTGCGCGCCTGCGTCCCCCCCGAGAGCCCCACTCCGATCGTGCTCCGGGTCTCGGGGGGAGCGACCGTGCTCCGGGAGGACCTGTCCGACGAGACGATCACGGTCGCGATGCGGGACGCCGCGCGCCTGAACGTGAGCGCGGTCGCGCTGTCGGTGTTCGTGGGAGCCCCCGGCGAGCACCGGTCGCTCGCGAACCTCGCGAAGCTCGTCGACGAGGGTCAGGACGCCGGGATTCCCGTGATGGCGATCACGGCGGTCGGCAAGGAGCTCGAGAAGCGCGACGCCCGCTACCTCTCCCTCGCCTGTCGGGTCTCGGCCGAGATCGGTGCCCATCTCGTGAAGACGTACTACTGCGACGGGTTCGAGAAGGTCGTCGAGGGGTGCCCCGTCCCGCTCGTCGTCGCGGGAGGGCCGAAGCTCGACAGCGACCGGGCGGCGCTCGAGCTCGCGCACGCGGCGATCGAGGCGGGCGCGCACGGACTCGACATGGGCCGGAACATCTGGCAATCCGACCACCCGGTCGCGATGCTGAAGGCGCTGCGGGCGATCGTCCACGATCGGGCGAGCGTTGCCGAGGCCCTCGACCTTGTCACGGAGCAGGTCGCCGGGGGGCCCCGGGCGAACCGGCCCCCCGTCGCGCTCGCCCCGGGCGGACGGGTCGCGCCCCCCCGACCGCGCGCCTCGCATCGTTGAACCCCTCCGCCTCCGGCCGCGACGGCTCCCCGGCGCCGCCGGCGGAGCTATAGGCGGTGCCGCGTACGGCCCGCCGCGCGGGGATCGCCCAGCTTGGTCAAAGGCGCCAGATTCAGGGTCTGGTCCCGTAGGGGTTCGTGGGTTCAAATCCCTCTCCCCGCAGCCCCCTCCGAGCCGTTCGCCCGGGGATCGAGAGGGCGAGGAGACGGTGAGCGGCGGATCGATCGGACCGCCGCGCTCGGGGCCGCCCGGAGGTCGCCCTCGCGCGGCCGTACAAATCGGCTTCCGTCCGGCGGGATTCGCGAAGATTCTTAACCCGGACCCACGCATCGATTCGACCGTGCAGGGGGGGGCGCCCGCTCTCGATCCGACGACGGTCACGAAGCCGTCGGAGAACGACGGGATCGACCGGTTCGCGGAGGAGGCCCGGGCCGCCGGGCTCGTCGTGCCCCGACGCGTCGCCCTCAACCCCTGGGTCGCGATCGCCGTCGGCGCCCTCCTCGTCGTCGCGGCCGTGGAGGTGGGGTACGTCGCCCACGGGTTCTACCTGCAGAGGACCGAGGGTCCGCCGGCTCCGATCCTTCCCGTCTGCACCGCGACGATGGTCCCGTTCAACGGGACGATCAGCTCGACGTTGGACCCGTCGGCGGTGCCGTGGCTCACCGCCGCGGACAAGCAGATGGCGAGCGCCACCGGCGGGTGCTCGCAGTTGACGTTCGCCGAGAGCTCCGGGGACGGCTACACGCCCGAGCTCTCCGCGCTCGCCACCTCCTACGCGGTCTCCGGAGCGCTCCCGAACGCGAGCGATCTCGCGGCGCTGCCCGCCGCGGTCGAGACGATCCCCGTCGCGCTCTCAGCGGTGGCGGTCGTCTACAACCTTCCGGGGGTCCCCTCGGGGCTCGATCTCTCGGGCGCGGCGCTCGCCGGCATCTTCTCGGGCGCGATCACCTCCTGGAACAACTCGACGATCGCCTCGCTCAACCCGTCGGTCTCGCTCGGGGGGCTCCCTCCGATCCAGGTCGTCTACCGGTCGGATCCGACGACCTCGACGCTCGGGTTCAGCGAGTACCTCTCCGACGTGAGCCCGGCGTGGAGCTCGTCCGTCGGCTCGGGGCTGACCGTGGCCTGGCCCGTGGGGACCGCGACGACGTCGCGCAGCGCGGAGCTCGCCAACGTCTCCTCGACCTCGGGGGCGATCGGCTACGTCGAGACGTACGGATCGGACACCCCGGGCGTCGCGGAGGCCGCGGTCGAGGACTCGGCGGGGGACTTCGCCCTCCCGACCGAGGACTCCGTCTGGAGCGCGGCCCAGTCGTTCAGCACCTCGAAGACCGTCGAGAACGGGGCGTGGGCGAACCTGTCGCTCGTCAACGCCAGCGCGGCCGGGAGCTACCCGCTCTCCGAACTCGTATACGTCGGGGTCTACCACGATCTCGGCGTCGCGTATGGGGGAGCGCTCAGCCTCACCACCGCGACCTGGGTGCTCACCTTCCTCTGGTGGCTCACCGGGGTCCCCCTCCTCGCGCCCCTCCCCGGCGGCTACATCGAGGCGGCCGGCGAGATGTTCGCGAACGTGACGTACAACGGGACCGAGATCCTCCACTTCCAGGGCCCGGGCGGCGGGGACGGGGACACCGATGAGTTCTGAGACCGCGGGCCCCGCTCCGGCCCCCGCCCCGCTGTCTCCCGCGGGCGGAGCGGCCCGGATCCTGGAGGGGGTCCGGGGGCGCCTCCTCCTCGTCGTGCTGGCAGCGGACGCGCTCCTCGGCCTCGGGCTCTGGTGGGCCGGGCTCGCCCCCCCGGTCGCCGGAGCGTTCGGGGCGAGCGGTCCGGTCCGGGTCCTCCTGTCGCCCGCCTTCCTCGCCGTCGCGGTCGGGGAGATGGTCCTCCTCCCGCTCCTCTCGGGGGCGCGGCTCGACCTCCGGCTCTGGGCTCTCTGGCTCTCCCCGGCGGCGTTCGTCGCCCTCACCCCCACGCTCCTCCCGGCGGTCGCGGCGCACGGGGCGTTCGTCTACGTCGGCTCCGCGCTCGCCGTGGCGATGTTCGTGGTCGCCCTCCAGCACCTCTACCGGAGCAAGCAGCTCGCCCCGTCGTCGTTCCGCTTCATGATCGGCTGGTCGTTCGCGGTCACCCTCACCGCCGCCGGCTGGTTCCTCTGGCGGTTCGGCGACGGGCCGGCGCTCCTCGCCGCGGCGGTCGCGGTCCAGCTCGCCTGGGCCCTCGGGGGAGGCCTCCTCGGGCGCCCGGCCGTCGCCGAGGAGCGGGTCGCCTGGCTGCTCCGGCCCGGCGGGGTCTTCCTCCTCCTGCTCGGGATCTTCCTCGCGGAGTTCTTCCTCGGGGCCCTCCTCGACCTCCAGATCGGGGGCCGCTCCTTCCTGCAGTACATACCGTTCGTCCCGCCGACGGGGCCCGGCGCGAGCCTCGCCGGCCAGCTCGCGTACAACGGCCTGTGGTTCGCCGCCGCGATCCTCGCCTCGGCGTGGTTCCTCATCGCCGTCGGCTTCACGATGGGGCCGCTCGTCGTCCAGAAGATGCGCGAGGCCCACCACCGCGGGCAGAAGGCCCGCCTCGGGCTCACGATCGCCGTCTACGGCCTCGCGGCGATCTACATCCCGAGCTTCGCCTCGTCGACGCCGCTCGCGAGCGTGCCGTGGCTCGCCAACCTCCCCGTGATCGGCTGGGGGTTCGGCCTCCGGGCGGGCGGACCGTTCGAGTCGGGAGTATTCCTCGCGGTCGTCCTGATGTACGTCTCCGTGGGGGTCCTGACGGTCCTGTTCGGGCGCAAGGCGCTCTGCTCGGTCCTCTGCGGGGCCGCGCTGATGTACCAGGGGACGACGATCAGCGAGATGCGGCAGTTCAACCAGACGTCCCGGGTGGGGCGCCACTTCCTCGGGAGCCAGCTGTCGACGGCGTACGTGGTCGCCTCGGGGGTCGCGCTCGTCTCCCTGTTCGGGGTCTCGCTGTTCTCCCTCCTCCGGCTCCTGCCGCCCGTGCAGATCGCGAACGGGGCGTACGACACCGCCGCGCTCCCGCTGCCGATCATGCTCTACTTCGGCGGGATCTGGTTCGCGATGTTCGTGACCACCCCGTTCATCGGCACGTACAACTGCGCCACGACCGGGTTCTGCCACTGGGGGTCGCTCAGCGTGCCGTTCGCCAAGATCGGGTTCTTCTCCCTCAAGGTCCGCGACAAGAAGGTCTGCCAGGCGTGCACCACGTTCGACTGCGCGAAGGCGTGCCCCGTCGGCCTCGTCGACATGCCTCTCTACTTCCGGACGAAGGGCGAGTACCGGAGCACGAAGTGCTGCGGCGTCGGCGACTGCGTCGGGGCGTGCCCGTACGGGAACATGTACCACCAGGACGTGCGCTTCTGGCTCCTTCGGCTCGTGCGGGGCCGCTCGACGGCGCCCCCGCGCGGGACCCCCCTCCCCATGGTCGCGCCCCGGGCCTCGCCGTCCCCCACGCCCCCCTCGCTCGCCCCGGCGCCGGGGGCCCCCGGCGAGGCGGGCGTCGCGTAGGGACCCGGCCTTTGGGGACGGGCGCGGGGACTCCGATCGAGAGAGGTCTCTTCTCCCGCCCGGGCGATCGGCGCGGGCCCCGTTTGCGCAGTTTGTGAACTCGACGGGTTATGACGCCCGGGCCCCGTCTCGGCAAGGGAGCGTTGTGCGGATCCCTCGGGATGCGGACGTGGATCGCCTCCTCGGGCGGCGCGCAGCGGTCGAGTTCCTCGTCGAGGGGTTCGAGTCGGACCGCCGGGGGGAGGTCGTCCTTTTCCCGCGGCGCCGGACGTGGGCGGCGGGGACCGCCCTCGCGAGGCTGGGGGCGGCGCTCCCGCGCCACGACGCCCTGGGGTTCCGCGCCTCCCTCTACGATGCGGGCGGCGCCGACCGCGGGGATCCGATCGTGGCGCTCGACCGCCGCTCGACGAGGGAGCGGCGGGCACTCTTCCTCGGGTGTCGGGTGAGAACGCGGCGGACGGGCGCCGCGTGGGAGGAGCTCTTGGTCGCCGAGAGCGCGCCCCGGGCGGCGGAGCGGGAGGGCGTCGGGGTCGTCCTCGACACGGGACCCGCCTGAGCTCGGCCGACGACGAGGGGTCGAGGCGCTCGTGTCGTACTGGGCGAAGTACGGCGACCTTCTCAGGAACCGCCGGTTCGTCCGGTTCGAGGTCTCGGCGATCTCGGCGAGCCTGGGCTACTCCGTCTACGCGATCTCGATCCCCTGGCTGGCCCTCGAGTTCTCGGGGAGCCTCCTCGTCGTCGGCCTCGTCCTGTTCGCGGAGTACGGCATCTACGCCCTCACGTTCCTGATCGCCCCCTGGGTCGATCGCGCCCGGAACAAGCGGACGATCTACCTCGCCTGCTACCCCGTGCAGGCGATCGCGGCGACCCTCGTCGCGGTCGCGCTCACCGAGCGAGTCCTGACCCCGCCGCTCCTGCTCGGGCTCGTCGCGTTCGTCTCGCTGCTCTGGGATTTCGTCTGGGCGTCGAACAACATCGTCCCTCGCCTGCTCCTCGCTCCCGACGATCTGTTCCGGGCGCAGGGTCTCGGGAGCGTCCTCGGGGGGGTCGCCCAAGTCGGCGGCTACGCGGCCGGCGCGATCACGCTCGTCGTGGTCGGACCGGCGGGAGGGATGTTCCTCTACGCAGGCCTCCTCGCCGCCGGCACGGCGGTCGCGGCGACGGTCTCCCTGCCGTCCCCCGCCGCGGTCGTGCGGCCTGACTACTGGAGGGAGTTCAGGGAGGGGTGGAGGCAGTTCTCGCGGCGGGCCGTCCGGTCCCTCCTCCCGCTCGGGTCGTCGGAGCTCCTCCGGGGGTTCTTCGTCGCCGCGCCGCCGCTCCTGATCACGCTCCTCGCCGCGCGCGTCCTGGCGGCGGGGGCCTCGGGCTACAGCGAGCTCTACGCGGCGTGGGTCGCGGGGGGCCTCGGTGTGGGGCTCGTGCTCGGGGCGCTCAACCCGAGGCATCGGATCGGCACGATCCTCCTCGGCGCGGCCGTCTCGGAGGGTCTTCTCGTCCTGGCGGCGGTCCTCCTGGCACCCGACCTCCTCGCGGGCGCCGCGCTCTGGTTCGGGATCGGGGCCGCGGGGAGCGCCTACCTCGCCTCCGTCTCGACGTTCCTCCAAGGAACGTACCCGCCCGAGACGCTCGGTCGGATCACGGCGAATCTCTACGTGTTCACGGGCGCCGCGAGCGCGGCGGGGGCCCTCGTCCTCGGCGCGCTCGCGAACACGTGGCCTGCGGTGGAGTTCGGCGCCCTCGTGGGGGCCGGGTTCCTCGGCCTCGCGGTCGTGGTACTGTCGCAGCCGTCGATCCGGCGCCTCGCGTTCTGAGGAGGGAGACACCCCCGCCCGCGTCTCGCCCACCCTAAATATCGCGGCGCCGTCGGAGCCGCGATGGCCTCCCCCCGTCGCGGCCCCGGCCGGCGCCGGCGGGCCACCTCCCCGTCCCTTGTGCCCCAGGTGCGCGTGCACGTCGTCCGCTCCGCGCCCGCGAGCGACCCGCACGCCCACGCGGTGTGCCGGGGGTGCGGCCGGATCCAGGAGATCGAGCTCTCCGAGCTCGACCGGCACCTGCTCACCGAGCTCGCCGCCCAGGCCCCCGAGGAGTGGGCGGTCGAGCGGATCGCCTTCTCGCTGAGCGGCACCTGCCGTCGGTGCCGCGAGGGCCGGTCGACCCCCTGACGGCGGCCGGGGCGTGGCGGCGTTCTTCACCGCGCCCTCGATCGCCTGGGGCCCCGGCGCCGTCGAGCAGCTGAGCGCGCTGGGAGCGCGACGGGCGCTCGTCGTCGTCGACGACGCCGTGGGCCACGGCGACGGACCCCGCCGCGTCACCGAGGAGCTCGAGAAGGCCGGGACCCACGTCGAGGTGACGTCGGCCGGCGCGACGCCGGGCTCGACCGCCTCCGTCGCGCGCCTCCGCGACGCGATCACCTCGGCCGGACCGGATTGGCTCGTCGCGCTCGGGGGCGGGTCGACAATCGATGGGGCGAAGGCCGCCCGGTGGGCGGCCGAGGTTCCCGGGGTCTCGCTCGAGGCGCCGCCCTCGATCGTCGAGCTCCCCGGTCCCCCCCGCGTCCGGTTCGTCGCGATCCCGACCACGAGCGGGAGCGGGTCCGAGGCGAGCTGGGCGGCGGACCTCACCGGTCCGGAGGGGGCCCCGATCGAGCTCGCCCATCGGGCGCTCGTGCCGGAGTGGGCCCTCGTCGACCCCGCGTTCGCCCGCGGACGCAGCCGCCCGCAGGTCCTCGCGGGAGCGCTCGAGATCGCGGGCCTCGCCGCCGAGGCGTACCTCTCGGCGTGGGCGAACCCGTTCTCCGACGCGCTCGCGGTGAGCGCCCTCGGGACCGTCCTCGCTCGACTCCCTCACGCGGTGCGATGGAGCGACGACCCCGAGGCCCCGGAGTCCCTCCACTACGCGGCCACGGCCGCGGGCCTCGCAGCGTCGAACGCCCAGCGGGGCCTCGCGCACGCCCTCGCCCGGGCGCTCGAGGCCCCCACGGGGCTGCCGTACGCCACGCTCGTGGGGGTGGCCCTCCCCGCCGTGCTCGAGTTCGATCGGCCGGCGTGCCGGGAACGGCTCGACACGCTCGCGGACGCCGTGGCGCGCCCGGGGGAACCGGCCCGCCCCTCGATCGCGGAGCGGCTCCGCCGGCTGTCCGAGAGCCTCGGGCTCCCGTCGACGCTGGTCGCCGCGGGCGTCGATCGAAGGCGGGTCGACGCGGCCCGGCGCTCGGTCGTCGAGCGGACCCTTCGCTCCCCGGCGGCGCTCGCGAACCCCCGGGTGCCGGGCGCAGCGGACCTCGAGACGCTCCTCGAGGTCGTGCTCGTGGGACCCGGCGAGACCCGACCGGTCGCCCCGCGCTAACCGGCGGGGACGGCGCCGGCCTTCGCCGGGGGCTCGCCGGTCTCCGACACCCGGATCGGGGTCTCGACCGCGCGGTTGATCGCGATCTCGGCGAGGTCGCTCGCGTAGAACATCGCCCGCTCGAGGCTTTCGAGCACGTAGGCGAGGCCGACCGCGAGCCGGCCGTGCTTCGAGGCGAGCTCGCGGAGGATCTGGTCGCGCTCCCGGACGAGCTCCTCGGCCCCGTCGAGGACGGCGTTCGCCCTCGCGATGTCCCGGGAGTCGAGGCTCTCGAGGGCGTCGACGAGGCCGGCCGCGGCCCGGGTCGCCATCCGCTCGAGCGCGTCGACGATCTTCGGCGGGGTCGGCTCGCGCCCGAGGATCGCGACGGTCCCGGCGATCCGGACCGCGTGGTCGGCGATCCTCTCCAGGACCCGCGAGGCGAGGAGGAACGTCGAGCAGTCCGGCAGCGTGAGGTCGAGCGTCGCGAGGATCCTTCCGTCGCGGAGCGCGCTCGTCACCTGCTTCTCGAGGAACCAGTGGAGCCGGTCGACCTCCCAGTCCCGCTCGATCACGTCCCTCGCGATCGAGGCGTCCCGGCCCCGGAACGCGGCCATCGCGTCGGCCTGCATCGCCCGGACCATCTGGTGCTCGCGCCGCAGGATCGACGGGATCGGGAGCGGGTTCGCGCCGACGACGTCCTGGAGGACCACCGACTCGGCGGTCTCCTCGAGGATCTCGGGGCCGATCATCCTCTGGGCGAAGTTCCGCACGACCTCGCGGGTCCGCGCGCTCATCCGGCCCGGCGTCCTCACCTCGAGCAGCGGGTAGCCCGCGATGTACTCGGCGATCAGCCGGCGGAACAGGTGCTCCTGCTCCATGTCGTTGGCGACCTCGACGACGCGCCGCTCGGCCTCGGGGGTCGCGGTCGATCCGGCGTAGACGGTGAGGGTCCCGTCGGCCCGGGGGGTGAAGAACAGGACGTCGCCCGCGCCGAGGCCCCGCGCCGTCACCCAGTTTTTCGGGAGGGAGACGATGAACGTCGAGCCGCCCGTCTTCTGGATCCGCCGGCCGTGGAACCCTCCGCTCGAGCGCATGGACCGCCGCGGGCGGACCGACCTGGCTCTATATAGAATCGGTCCGCGCGGTCCGGAGGCCTCGCGCCCCGGCCGCGGAGCGCCGTCCGTCCGGGCACGGTAAAATAGGAATCGCGCCGGTCGAGCGCGGAGTCCCGTGGCCTCCCGACCTCTTCGTCGGTTCCGGTTCGGCCGCGCGCTCCGGGCCTCCGAGGAGGGGAGGACGATCCTCGAGGCCCTGGTCGGGGAGCGTCTCCCCGCCCTCGTGCGATCGGTCCGCTACCATCGGCCTCGCGCCGCGTTCTGCGGCGTCGGCTTTTGCACGGGGTGTCTCGTCCGCGTCAACGGCCGACCGAACGTCCGAGCGTGCCGCCAAGCGGTCCGGGAGGGCGACCGGGTGGCGACGGAGAACAGCTGGCCGAGCCCGCGGTTCGACGTCCTCGGCGCGCTCGACGCGCTGTTCCCGAGAGGGATCGATACCCTCCACGGGTTCCGGCGGCCGGCGTTCGCGACGCGGACCTACCAGCGCGTCGTGCGGCGACTCGCGGGGTACGGCCGCCTCCCGGATCACGGGGCCCCCGCGGCCGGGATCCGGCCCCCGACTGTCCTCCGAGCGCGCGTCGTGATCGTGGGGGGAGGGAGGGCTGGCGCCGCCGCCGCGGCCCGGGTGGCCGCGCTCGGCGAGCCGGCGCTCCTCCTGGACCGGGGCCCCGGCCCCGGGCCGATCCCGGGGGTCGAGGTGCTCCCGTCCACGACGGCGACCGTTCTCTCGGCGGCCGGTCCCGGCGGAGGCGACCAGTTCACGCTCCTCGGGTACAGCGCGGAGGACGCCGGAGTGCTCGTCCGGGCCCCCGCGGTGATCGTCGCGACGGGGAGCTACGACGCCTCCCTCCTCTTCGAGGGGAACGATCGGCCCGGCGTCATGACCGCCGACCTCGCGCTCGGGCTCGCGCGCGGCGCTCGATCCCTCCCGTTCCGCCGCGCGGTCGTCGTCGGGAGCGGCCCCCGCGCCCTCGAGGTCCTCTCCGCGCTCGGTCCGCGGGCGTGCGCCGTCTCCGCCCCCGGGGGGATCCCGCCCGAGCTCGTCCGACGAGCGTCCGAGCTCGGCGTGTCCCTGTTTCCCCGGTCGATGGTCGTGCGCGCGAGGGGGCGCTCTCGGGTCCGGTCCGTCGAGCTGCGGCGCCGCGGTTCCGGGCCGACCGACCTCGTCCCGTGCGACGCGATCGTCCTCGCCCACCGTCGCCTCCCCCACCATCCCCTGCTCTTCCAGGCCGGAGCGACGATGGTCTGGCGTCCTCTGTCCCGGGGATACTACCCCGCCCTCGACCCGTCGGGGCGGACGAGCGTGCCCGCGCTCTTCGCGGCCGGCTCCGTGGCCGGCGTCGCCCCGGCTGAGGCGGCCGCGAGCGGCGTGGCCGCGGCGGAGGCGGCGCTGGGGCGACCGCGCTCGGGCCCCCCGAGCACGCCCGTCGATCCCGGGAACTCCGGGGAGTACGACGGGTACTTCGAGGAGCTCCTCACCCAGCCACGCCGGGGGAAGTGGGTCGCCTGCGCGTGCGAGGACGTGCTGCTCGACGAGCTCGAGGCGGCGAGCGGCCGGGGGTACCGCGGCCTCGAGGTCGTCAAGCGCTACACCGGGCTCGGCACGGGGCTCTGCCAGGGGCGCTACTGCGTCCCCGACGCCCTGTCGGTCCTCTCGGTCCTCGAGCACCGGGCCCCCCCCGAGGTGGGCTACCTCACCCAACGTCCCCCGGTCGTGCCGACCCCGTTGGGGTCCCTCGCCCGGCTCCACGACGAGGTCGGGGGGGAGGTCGTCCCGTGACGCTCGAGCGCGATCGCTACCGGGTTGTGATCGTCGGCGCCGGGATCGTGGGCCTCTACACGGCCTACCATCTGGCGCGCGCCGGCGCGGGGCCGATCGCGGTCGTCGATCGCGGCTTCCTCTCCTCCGGAGGCTCCGGCCGCAACGGCGGCGGGATCCGGCAGCAGTGGGAGACGCGGTCGACGATCCGCCTCGCCCGCGAGTCGATCGCCGCCTACCGCCGGTTCGGCTCGGAGTTCGGCTACAACATCTGGTTCCGGCAGGGAGGGTACCTCTTCCTCGCCGAGACGCCCGCCGAGCTCGATCGTCTGCGGGCCGTCCACGACGTCGTCGTCGCGGAGGGACTCCCCTCGCGCCTCCTCTCCGAGGGGGAGGTCGGGGCGCACGTCGAGGGGATCGCCCCCGGCGCGGTCGTGGGGGGGGCGTACCTGGGCTCCGACGGGACCCTCTACCCGTTCCCCGCCGTCTGGGGGGTGTACGAGGCCGCGCGGTCGCTCGGGGTCGAGGTCGCGCTCGGGGTCGAGGCCCGCGGGGTCTCCTCCGAGAACGGTCGGGTCTCCCGCCTCGTCACCTCCGACGGATCGATCGCGACCGATACGATCGTGAACGCCGCCGGAGGGTGGTCCGCCGACCTGTCACGCCGGGCGGGCCTCGACGTTCCCAACGTCGCGTCGCGCCACGAGATCCTCGCGACGGAGCCGCTGAAGCCGTTCCTCGACCCGATGGTCGTGCGACGCTCCGACGGGCTCTACTTCAGCCAAACGATGCGGGGGGAGATCGTCGGCGGGGTGACCGTCCCGCATCCCCCCGGCACCGCGCGGGGGGTCCCGAGCTCGCCCCGGTTCCTCACGTCGATGGCCCGGGCGCTCGTCACCCTCGTGCCCCGGCTCGCGTCGGTCGGGGTCCTGCGGGCCTGGGCCGGGTTCTACGACGACACGCCGGACGGGTTCCCGATCGTCGGCGAGGACCCGCGCCTCCCCGGGTTCGTCCACGCGAACGGCTTCGGCGGGCACGGGTTCATGCTCGCCCCCGCCGCGTCCCGCCGGGTCGCCCAGTCGGTGCTCGGCGAGGCGACCGACCTCGACCCGAGAGAGTTCGGCCCGGGCCGTTTCGCCGCCGGTCCCGCCGGCCGCGCCGTCGAGGGCCTCCAGCTCGGCTGACCGACCCCGCCCGGGTCGCCACTCTCTTGACCCCGACCGGCGGTCCGCCGGCCGTGATCGGCCGGTTCCCGTGGGACCCGTTCCCGCCGGGGGAGCCGGAGGCCCTCGGCCCGGATCCGCTGCACGTCGCGCTCTACCGCGGCGCGGTCACGGGGGCCGACGCCTACCGCTCCGTCCGCCTCGCGCTCCGGCTCGAGGGCTCCGTGCTCCGGATCGGGAACCGGTTCGTCCCCGAGGGACGGTACCGCGAGGTGGCGTTCCTCGCCGCCGGGAACGCCGCGAACTCGATGGCGCTCGCCGCGCTCGACGTGCTCGGCGACCGGTTGACCCAGGGGTTCCTCGCGGGACCGGAGCCCCCGCTCTCGAGGCTCCCGTTCCGGGGCGCCACCGTCGGTCCCGGGTGGGGCGGGGCCGACGCCGCCGCCGAGGTCGTCGCGGCGGCCCGGGAGATCGTGGCCGAGCTCCGGGCCTCGGACCTCTTCCTCCTCCTGCTCTCGCCGGGCGCCGGGCGCGGGCTGGTGCTGCCCCCGGCGGGGATGGCCCCCGCGGAGTTCTCGTCGTTCCTCGAGGGGGCCCACGCGCGGGGCGCGAGCGGCCGCGACGTCGCGCTCCTCGCGAGGGTCCTCGGCACCGGCGGGGCCGGCGGACGGCTCGTGCCGGCGACGACCGCCGCGGATGTCGAGACCCTGCTCGTCGATCGGGGGGACGGGCCCGCCCGCGTGGGCGGCGGTCCGACGATCCCCCTCTCTCCCGACGAGCGGACCGAGGCCCGGGCCGCGATCGCCCGGCTCGGGCTCGGCGGGGAGCTCCCCCTCCCGGCGGCGACGGCGCTCGGACCCGCGGGCGGCCCCGAGGCGTCCCTCCCCGAGACCGTCCGCCGACCGGTCGTCGTCGCGGGCCCCTCGGACGCGCTCCGCGGCGCCGCGGACTCGGCGTTCGACCGCGGGTGGACGTCGCGGGTCGCGTTCCTCGAGCTCAAGGACGAGCCGATCCGCGCGGCGGACCGCTTCCTCGAGAGGACGGAGGCGCTCGTCGCCGGCGAAGGGACGCGTCCGAGCGGCGAGCGCGCGAAGGGCGTCGTCGCGGTCGCCATGCTGACGCTCGACCTCCCCGAGGGGGCCGACGACGCGCTCGAGCAGCGCCGGTTCGTGGAGCGGGCCCGGGACCGGCTCCGCCGCCGCGAGATGAGCGTCGGTCTCTACGCGACCGCGGGGCCCCTCGCGCCGGGCGGGGGCCCGGGCGGGTTCGTCGTCGGCGCGCCGGGAGACCCCGAGCTCAAGCGCCCGCCGGGGGAGATCCGCCCGCTCCCGATGCGCGCGGGGATCACCGACGTCGGTCTCGTCGCCGTCGCGGTCTGCGCCGAGGAGTCCCCGCCGGCCTCGTAGATCCGCCGCGGGAGCCCGGATCCGGGCGGGCTAGGCGGTCCTCGGACCTCGGGGCTCCGCGGGCCGCTGCGGGGCCGGCTCGGCCGCCTCGAAGTGACGCTTCAACGCCATGTACTCGGCGAAGGAGATCTGGCGACGGCCCCGCACCGCCCCGGCCTGCTTCAGCGACGTGATCTCGTAGGTGCGAAGCAGCTCCGGGACGGCCCGTCCCGCGGGCGCCGCCGACGCGGCGTCGAGCGGGGCCGCCGCGATCGGTCGATCGGCGAACGGAAGACGGGGCTCGCTCGCGACGGGAACGCTCCTCGGTGCGCGGGGGGGCTCGGAGGGGGGCGACCGGGCGAGGTGCGCGACGAGGAGGGCGCGCTCGGCGTCGGAGATCTCGCCGTCCGCGGCCAGGAGATCGACGAGCTCCGTCTGGCGGGGGCGGTACGTCTCGACGAGCTCGGCGAGGTCCCGGTCCCGACGGGCGACCGGCGCGGCGGCGAGCGGGGCCCCCAGGAGGACCTCGAGGTCAGCCCGGAGCTCCTCGAGCCCGGCGCGAAGCTCCTCGGCCGAGGGCTTCTCGCCGCCGCCTCCGGCGTCCCACCGGACGGTGAGCCGGGCGACGGCGCCCTCTCCCGTCGGGCGCTCCACGGAGAGCTCGAACTCCCGCCGGCGCGACGCCACGTCGCTCGACGGGCCTCGAGGGAGAAAACGTACGCCGAGCCCGGGACGCGTGACCCGGCGACGGGGGCACGAAAGTTGCCTTGGGCTACTTGATGGAAGGAGGTAACTATAAATTCGGTCGGTCGTTCCGCTCGTCCCGGGGAACCTGATGGACGCCGTGCGGTCGCCGAAGAGCCTGTCGAGGAACGACGAAGGGTCCGAGGAGTGCGACCGCCAGGACGGCCGGACGATCTGCCCGGTGCTCGCGGCCGTCGGGGTGATCGGAACCGAGTGGCGGCTCGCGATCGTCCACCGTCTCCTCGACGGCCCCCAGCGGTTCAGCGAGATCCTCCGGGCGAACCCCCGGCTCAATGCGAAGACGCTCAGCGCGACGCTGAAGTTCCTCGAGGGCCAGGGCGTCGTGCAGCGCACCGTCGTCAGCACCCGCCCCTTCTCCGTCGTGTACTCGCTCACCGAGATGGGACTCGGCCTCGCCCCCGCCGCCCGGGAACTGCGAGCCTGGGGGGAGCGATGGCTCCTCCCTCGGCGGCAGGCCGCGATCCGCGCCAACGCCACCCCCCGCCGGGTCCCGGTGATCCAGGGGGAGCTCCCGACGGTCGTCGTCGCGGAGTCGGACGGACGGGGTCGCCGGTAGGACGCGAGC
>JASIEC010000055.1 GCA_030046135.1 Thermoplasmata archaeon
ACGTACTCGACGTCCTCCCCGACGAACCTCAGGTACCTCGCGAGCCGGCCGACCATCTCGTCCGCGAGCCACCGACGGTCGGCCACGCCGGTCGTTGGCCGCGAGGGAGATAAAGACCGGAGGACGTGCCGCGCGCGGGGCAGCGGGCGTGCGGCTGTTCGGGACGAACGGCATCCGGGAGGTCGTGGGCGAGAAGTTCACCGCGTCCTTCGTGAGCCAGGTCTCGGCCGCGATCGCCTCCGTCGTCCCTCCCCCCGGCCCGATCGCCGTGGGATGGGACGGCCGTACATCGAGCCCCGAGTTCTCCCGGATCGTCTCCTCCACCCTCGCGCTCGCGGGCCATCGGGTCATCGAGCTCGGGCTGCTGCCCACCCCGGCGATCCAGTTCAACGTCGGCCCGGTGGGGGCGCGCCTCGCCGTGATCGTCACCGCCTCCCACAACCCGCCCGAATTCAACGGGCTGAAGTGCATCGCCTCCGACGGGCTCGAGGTGCCCCGGGCCGTCGAGGAGCAGATCGAGGCGGCGGTCGAGAAGGGGGCCGCCCGGACCGTCCCGTTCGCCTCGGTCGGGGAGATCTCGACCGACGCGTTCGCCGGGGAGCGATACCTCTCGGGGATCCTCGGGCAGGTCGACGGAGCGGCGATCGCCGGTCGACGGTTCAAGGTCGCGCTCGACTGCGGCAACGGAGCGTCGGTCGTCACCTCCCCCGCCCTCCTCCGACGGCTCGGCTGCCGCGTCGTCTCGCTGAACGGCCACGTCGACGGCACGTTCCCGGGCCGGGCGTCGGAGCCGACGGAGGCGAGCGTCGCCGACCTGCGCAAGCTCGTGCCGGCGGTGGGGGCCGACCTCGGGATCGCGCACGACGGCGACGCGGACCGCGCGGTGTTCGTGGACGCGACAGGCGCCTTCGTTCCCGGCGAGTCGATGCTCGCCCTGCTCGCGCGCGACGCGGCCCAACGGAACCCGGGCGGGATCGTCGTCGTGCCCGTCTCCGCCTCCCAGGCGGTCGAGGACGCCGTCGCCGCGGTCGGCGGCTCCGTCGTCTACACGAAGGTCGGCTCCCCCTCGATCACGCACGAGATGCAGGCGCGGCACGCCGTCTTCGGGGGCGAGGACAACGGGGGCCTCGTCTTCCCTCGGTTCCAACTCGCGCGGGACGGCGGGATGTCGGCGGCGGCGGTGCTCGACCTTCTCGCGCGACGGGGCGTCCCGCTCCGCGATCTCGTCGCTTCGGTGCCGCGCTACGCGCTCGTCCGGGAGGCGGTCGCCTGCCCGGCGGAGCTGCGAGCGCCCGTGCTCGACCGGCTCTCAAAGTCCCTCGCGGAGGGGGCCGCGCGCGTCGTCGCGCTCGACGGTCTCAAGGTCTACCGGGACGGCGGGTGGGTCCTCCTCCGCCCGTCCGGGACGGAGGCGATCTTCCGGATCTCCGCCGAATCGAAGGACGCGGCGTCCGCGCGAGCCCTCGCAGACCGGGGCGTGGCCGCGGTCCGCGCCGCCCTCGACGAGCTTCGCCGGGCCGCCTGACGACCGCGAACGCCACGTCGGCCGATCACCGGACGAGCGGTCCGACGACGACGAGGCCCACGACCACGAGGACGAGGACGGTGAGCGTGATCGCGGCGAGCGACCGCTCCCCCGCCCGCCGGAAATAGACGAATCCCGCCGCGACGCGCGCCGCCGGCGTCGCGACGAGCACGAGGACCCCGACCGTGAGGTACGCCGCCGGCTCCCCCCGGGCGAGGCCCGAGGCGAGCGCGGAGGCGGCCAGGAGGGCGGGCAGAGGGTTCGACGCCCGGATCCCCTCGAACGTCGCGGACGGGTGAAGCGCGAGGTACACCCCGAGGCCCCCGACGAAGAGGGCGAGGGCGACCAGCAGGCCGATCCTCAGGATCAAGGCGATCCACGCGTGGACGGCGGGAGGAAGGCGATCCCCGGGCGGCGCCGCCGCCCGCGCCTCAGTTTCGGTCATGCGACACCCAGCCCCCGGAGGATCACCTCGATCGCGAGGGCTCCGATCACGGGGAGGAAGATCCACCGAACCGTCCGGTTGCGAAGCCGGGGAAGGAGCGAGCTCCCGAGGAAGGCGCCGAGCGCCGTCCCGGCCGCCGCGGGCGCGGCGATGTAGGGGTTGATGTAGCCGGCGGCGAGGAGGACGCCCGAGCCGGCGGCGGCCGTGATCCCGATCATGAGGTTGCTGGTCGCCGTCGAGACCTTCATCGGCAGTCCCCCGAACCACTCGAGGGCGTGGACCTTGAACACGCCCCCTCCGATCCCGAACATCCCGGAGACGAGCCCCGCCGCGAAGGCGACCCCGAGCGCCCCGTCCGTCCGGGCCATCGAGTACGGGATCTCCCGCCGATGGACCTCGTCGAAGTAAGAGCCCGAGAGTCCGAGCGCGCGCGACACTCGATCGGGCTCCCGGGAGGGCCGGTTCTTCGCCCGGGCCCCCCACGCGGTCACGGCGAGGACGAGGAGCAGGATCGCTCCGAGCGCGATCAGCAGGGCGTTGTCCAGGCTGTGTCGGACGAGAAACACGGTCACGGTCGCCCCGACGAGCGCTCCCGGGACCGTGACGATCTCGAGGAACATCCCGATCCGGAGGTCGGAGAGCCGGTCCCGGACGTACGCGGCCCCCGTGGTCGTCGACGTCGCGAGGACCGTGATGAGCCCCGCGCCCGCGGCGATCGGGAACGGGACGCCGAAGGCGACGGCGAGGACCGGGATGACGACGACCGCGCCGCCCAGCCCCGTCAGCGAGCCGACGAGCCCGGCCGCGACCCCCGCGACCGCGAGCAGCAGGACGAAGAGCAGGAACTCCACGGCCGCGGGTAGGGGCGGGTCGGGAAAAGGCTCCGGGGGGCCCGCCCCGGCGGAGGCGCGGAGACCGTCAGAGGACCGGGGACTTGTAGTGGAGCGTCCCCGAGATCGACGTGGTGCTGATCTGGATGTTCGTGATGCTGAACTCGTACGGTACGCCGCCGCTCACGGCGAGGGCGGCCGAGCCCGTGCTGTTGAACGTCGTGAAGACGGGCGAGCCCCCGTCCTTCTGGATCTTGAACGTGATCGTCGAGTCGCTCGCGGTCCACGTGAAGTCGAACGTCCCCGCGTGCGAGAACGTCCGGTTGACCGTGTGGGGGGTCGACGTGTTGTACGGGGTATGGATCGTGAAGCTGGTCGAGATGGCGTGCGCGGTAGGCACGACCGCGAGGGCTGCGATCCCGCCCGACGCCATCGCGAGGGAGAGGACGATCGGAAGGATCCAGCGTCGCCGGACGCTCGGCTCCGGGCTCTCGTCGGCGTCCTCGGGAGTCCCCGGAGGGGTGTTCCCCGTCGGGCGTGGGGCCACAAGGAACCACCGGCGCCGGTCTCTTCATCCTTGCGCCCGAGGCGCGGGCCGTCCCCCGGCCGGGGGAGGCGTGCCTCAGGGGCCCGGGGCCAGGACGCGGGCGGCGAGGGCTTCCACGAGGTCGTCGTCGTCGTTCGGCATCGGCACGCGGTGGTAGGCGATCCCGCGGGCCTCCGCGAACTCCTTCACGACGACATCGAGGTCGTAGAGGACTTCGAGGTGCTCGAAGACGAACCCGAACGGGGCGATGAGCTGCGTCGAGGCCCCCCGCCCCTGCCAGTCGGGCATCGTCTCGGTGAGGTCGGGGCCCAGCCACGCCTCGGTCGTGTTCCCGGCGCTCTGGTAGGAGAACGTCCACCGGGCGAGACCGGCGGCTCTCGCGATCGCCTGGGACGTCTGCTCGAGGAGGCCCGGGTACGGGTCGCCCCGATCGAGCATCCGGCGGGGAAGGCTGTGCGCCGACAGGAGCACCGCGCAGGCGGGGTCGGAGATCGCTCCGAGCTCCTTGAGGATCGCGCGACGCCAGTAGGCGATCCAGTGCGGCTCGAGGTGCCAGCCGAGGCGCACGTCGACCTCGACCGGCCCGGACGCCGCCCGGCGGCCCTCCTCGATCCCGTCGAGGTACGGCTCGCTGATCCACGTCGAGGCGTAGGGGGACAGCGCGATCGCGACGAGCTTCTGGTCGCCCGCCCGAGCCGCCTCCGGGATGACGTCGCGCAGCGCCGGTCGGCCGTGCTTCACGGCGAGGTAGACCCGGGTCCCGGGGCGGTCCCGGGCCAGGCGGCGCTCGAGCTTCTGCCGGACGGACGCCAGGATCCGGGCCTGGGGCGACCCTCCGATCCGCTCGTACCGGCGGACGTACTCGGCGACGGTCTCGGGGGAGGGGGTCTTCCCGTGGAGCACCTCCGTGAGGTACGCCGGGAGGTCCTCGGCCCCTCGGGGGCTCCCGTACCCCATGAGGAGGACGGCCGGGGTCCCGCCGCGATCGGAGGAGTTCATCGCCGCTCGGTGCTGGCGCCGGCGGCGTGCACGAGCTCGACGAGCTCGCGGACGCGCTCCGGGTCGGTCGGGGGGAGGACGCCGTGGCCTAAATTGAAGACGTGCGAACGCCCGTCCGGCACCTCGGCGAGGACCGCCCGGGCCTCGCGTTCGAGCGCTTCGGAAGACCCGAGGAGCGCCCCGGGGTCGAGGTTCCCTTGGAGCGCGACGCGCTCGCCGACGCGCCGACGGACCCGGCCGAGCGGCTCCCGCCAGTCGACGCCGATCGCGTCGGGTCCGGTGCGAGCGATCGCCTCGAGGAGGTGGCTCGAACCGGTCGAGAAGTGGATCGTCGGCCGCCCGGACCCCCGCACGGCGTCGAAGATCCTCCGGGTCGGCTCGAGGAGGTGGCGCTCGAACGTCGCCGGGGAGAGCGCGCCGACCCACGAATCGAACAGCTGGAGCGCGTCCGCCCC
>JASIEC010000056.1 GCA_030046135.1 Thermoplasmata archaeon
ACCGGGTCCCGATCGGGATGACCCGCTACCTGCACATCGACCGGGAGAACGAGGCGGTCGAGATCGGAGGCACGTGGCTCGAGCGCCCGGCGTGGAGGACCGCCGCGAACACCGAGGCGAAGCTCCTGCTGTTCCGGCACGCCTTCGAGATCGAGGGAGCGTTCCGCGTCTCGCTGCAGACCGACCTCCGGAACGAGAGGTCGCGCCGTGCGATCGCGCGCCTCGGCGCCGTGTTCGAGGGAGTCTCCCGCGGGGACCGCCGGCTCCCGACGGGGTACCGACGTTCGTCGCTCGTCTTCAGCGTCCTCGCCGACGAGTGGCCCCGGGTGCGGGCTCGCCTCGAGGGGTTCCTCGACGCCGGAGCGACGGCCTCGGGGCCGACGTCCGTGGCCTAGCCCGGCGGCCGCCCGCGGAACGACGGGCGTCGCTTCTCCGCGAACGCACCGATCCCCTCCGCGAGATCCGGTCCCTGGGCGGCCTCGACGGCCCCCCGCCGCTCGAGCATCAGCTGGCCCTCGAGGCTTCCCCCGAAGGAGCGGACGATCAGGTGCTTGGTCCACCCGTAGGCGAACGTCGGGCCCGCGGCGAGCTCCTTCGCTCGCGCCGATGCCCGGGCGGGGAGCGCGCTCGCGCTCACCACCTCGTGGACGAGGCCGAGCTCCTTCGCGCGGGCCGCCGGGACCTTCGCCGAGGTGAAGAGGAGCTCCTGCGCGAGGCCGATGCCGAGGAAGTGCGGGAGGAAGTAGGTGAGACCCCCGTCCGGCACCGCGCCGAGGGCGCCGAACGCCGGCACGAGGAGCGCCTCCTCGGCCGCGATCCTCCAGTCGGCCGCGAGGGCGAGGGAGAGACCGCCGCCGGCGGCCACCCCGGGGAGCGCCGCGACGACCGGCTTGCGCATCCCGACGATCTCCCGGATGAGGAGCTCCTGCTCGCCGGTGAGCTCGTGGAACAGCTTCGGGAGCTCCCCCCGGCGACGGTGCTCGTTCATCGCCGCCACGTCGCCGCCCGCGCAGAAGGCGCCGCCGGCGCCGGTGACGACGACCGCCCTCGCGCGGGGGTCGAGCCCCGCCTCCTGGAGCCGGGCCCGGAGCTCGCGCATCGACTCGACGTCCAGGGCGTTGCGCCGCTCGGGCCGGTCGATCGTGACGGTGACGACCGCCCCGTCCCGCTCCACCCTCACGGGGGCCATGCCGACGGGGAGCGGCGGCCCGCTAAAACCCCAAGGGCCACGGTGCGCGGGAGCGCCCGGACCGCAACGGCCCGGTCCGGCCTACTCCGGCTCGCGCTCGGACGGGACCGGGCGGCGACGCGGGGGCGTCGGCGGCGCCCCCGCGGTCCGGGAGCCCGCCCCGCCGGCGGGAGCCGCGGGGTCGCTGAACGGGGGAAGGGTGGGCGTCCCCGCGTCGCGGACGCCGGGCGTCGACCGCGCCGGGATCACGTCCGCGTCGGCCGACTCGGCCCGGAGCTCCTGCTCGATCGTCTGGATGTCGGTGAGGAGCTCCTCCTGCTTCGGGATCGGGCCCAGGATGTCGTCCATCTTCCCGACCTGGCGCTCGAGGTCCTCGATCGTGTTGAGCGGCCGATCGGGGACGGACCGGCTCGTCCCGAGGTACTCGCTCGCGCCCTCCATGAGGCGCGAGAACTCGAACGGGAACAGGATCTTCGTCGCCTGGCCGTTGCCGACCTTGCCGACGGTGTCGAGCGAGAGGACGGTGAGCGCCTTCGCGTCGAGGACGCCGGCCCCGAGCGAGAGGATCCGGAGGTGCTGCGCCTCTCCCTGCGCCTCGAGGATCGTCGCGACCCGGGCCCCCTCGGCCTCGAGGATCTGGGACTGCCGGACCCCCTCGGCCTGGAGGATGCGCGATCGCTTCTGCCCTTCCGCGACCAGGATCGCGCTGCGCTTCTCCCCGTCCGCCCGGAGGACCGCCGCGCGCCGCTGGCGTTCGGCCGACGTCTGCTCCTCCATCGCGGCCTTCACCGGCCCGACGGGGTCGACCTCCTTGATCTCGACCGCGTCGACGCGGACGCCCCACTTGTCGGTCGCCTCGTCGAGGATGTCGCGGAGCCGGGTGTTGATCCGCTCGCGGTTGTAGAGCACCTCGTCGAGCTCCATGTCGCCGATGATCGACCGGAGCGTCGTCTGGGCGAGGGCGAGCGTCGCGACGCGGTAGTCCTGGACCTGGAAGATCGCCTTCGGGGCGTCGACGACCTTGATGTAGATGATCGCGTCGACGTTCGTCGGCGAGTTGTCCTTCGTGATCACCTCTTGCCGGGGGACCTCGAGCACCTGCGTCCGGAGGTCGAGCTTGAGGACGACCGAGAGCGGACTCACCATGTTGAACCCGGGGTTGATCATGCGCTTGTACGACCCGAGCAACGTGACGATCCCCTGCTGGTACGGCTGGATCGTGTAGATCATCCGGGTCAGGAGCACGAAGATGATGATCAGGGCGAGCGCCAGGATGACGGCGATCAGCGTGTAATCCATCGTTCTTCCTCCGTGCCGGTCGTCCTGCGCCCTTCCGGGCGGGCCTCCCCCACGCGCGGTGGGAACGTAACCGTTGTGGGTCGCTTCGCGGGCCCGATCAGGCCGCCGGGGGCGACTCGACCGGTTCGACCTGGATCGAGACCCCCTCGCCGTGCACGACGCGCACGCGCGTGCCGGCGGGGATCGGCCGGGGCGCGCGCGCCGACCAGACCTCGGAGTTGACGCGCACCTTTCCCTTCAGCGTGTCCGGGACGATCGGGACCAGCACGATCCCCTCCTGCCCGACGAGGCCGGCCGACGTCGTGCTTAGCGGGGTGTGCGTCGGGGCGACCCAGCGGTAGTAGAAGATCTCGACGACCGTCGCGATCCCCGCGGCGACGAGGATGGCGATCGGGCCGATCGCGCTGTCGAGCAGGTACGTCGGGAAGAACAGGTAGAGGAACCCGGCGACCACGAGGACCGAGCCGGGGATGAACAGGAGCGCCCCCGGGTGGACCAGCTCCGAGGCGAGCAGGGCGATCCCGATCGCCTCGATCACGATGCCGATCTCGATGTCGATCGCCACGAACTCCCTCGGCGGGCCGGAGGCGGCGTCGGACGATAAAGACCGACGGCGGCGCCGGCGGGACTAGCGGATGTACGTCTGCGAGCTCGCGAGGTCGAAGCCGCGGACGACCTTGAAGTGCCGTCCGTCCCCGGGCGGGACGGACGCGAGGAACGGGTACATCGACCAAAGATCGCCCTCCGCCATCCGCGTCACGAGGTGCCGGGAGCCGAACGTCGCGCGCGCGACGTGCGCCGTGACCCGGCGCACCGACGCCTCGTCGAGGTAGCCCAGCGCGTGAAGGTACTCGTGCGCGAGGACGACGAAGACGAATCCGTTCGCCTCGAGGACGCTCCTCGTACCCCCTTTCATCGCCTCGACCAGGCTCTCGTTGACGACGATCAGGTTCCCCGCGACCTGCCAGTACGCGCCGAGCTGCGGAGGGAGGTTCGAGAGGGCGAGCCCGAGCCCGGGGCGCTCCACGCCGAGCGTCCGTCGGACCGCAGCCCGCACGACGTCAAAGACGGCGTTGTACGTCCCCGCGACCGAGAGCCTGCGGTCGAGGATGGGATCGGGGGTCTCCGGAGCGGTCGCCCGGGGGGACGGGGCGGGCGGGGGTTCGGGAGCCCGGCCGAGGGAAAGCCATGCCGACATCGCCCCTTCTAGCGCGCCCGGGGCGGATATAGGGATAGTAGCGCCGACGCCACAAGGATACCTGCCCCGGTGTCGGGCGTACGCCCGCTCCCGCGGGGCCCGACAGCCTAAGGGGACGGGGTCGATAGCGCCCCCGGATGCCTCGCTCGGAGACCGCCGTCTTTCCCCGCCGGGAACGGGAGGAGGACCGGAGGAAGGAGAGCGACCAGAGGAAGCTCCTTGACGAGTTCTTCGACCACGCAACGCTGCTCGCGGTCTCGCGGCTCGTCTCGCAGGGCCAGTTCGACTCGCTCGATTTCCCGATCTCGACCGGCAAGGAAGGCGGGGTGTTCCGCGCGACGCGGGGGGCGGAGTTCCGGGCGGTGAAGGTCTACCGGATCGGGAACACCGTCTTCCGCCACCTCCCCCCGTACGCCGTTGAGGAGCTGCGGCGCGAGACGAGCGCCCGGAACTGGGGCGGCCTGATCTTCGCCTGGACGCGGCGGGAGCACACGATCCTCGGCCGCCTCACGGACGCCGGGGTGCGGTGCCCGCGGCCGTACGGGCACTTTCGCAATGTCCTCGTGATGGAGTTCGTCGGGACCCCCGAGGGGGCCGCGCCCCGGCTCAAGGACGCCGCCATCGACGACCCCGCCGGGCTGTACGAGGAACTGGTGCGGGAGATCGGCCGGATGATCCGGGAGGCGCACCTCGTCCACGCCGACCTGTCGCCGTACAACACCCTCTACTTCGAGGGGAAGGTCGTCCTGATCGACGTCGCCCAGGCGGTGCCGACGGACCACCCCGACGCCCGCCGCCTGATCGATCGGGACATCGCGAACTTCGCCCGGTTCCTGGGCCGGGCGGGGTACGAGGTCGAGCCCTCGGCGTTCCTCGCCGCGGTCGGCGGCGACCGCGTCGGGCCCCCGCCGAAGGAGGGGTGAGCGTGCCGACGCTGTTCGCCCGGATCCCCGAGGACCGGGTCGCCGTGCTGATCGGCCCGGGGGGACGGACGCGACGGGAGATCGCCGAGAAGACGTCGACGACGGTCGAGGTCGATGCGGCGGAGGGCGAGGTCGAGGTCACGGGCCCCGACACCGACCCGGGGCGCGTCCTCACCGCCCGGGACATCGTCCTCGCGATCGGGCGCGGCTTTTCGCCGGAGCGGGCGATGCGCCTGCTCCGGGAGAACACGTTCCTCGCCATCCTCGACATCAAGTCCGTCACCGGGCGGCGCGACAAGGCGGCGCTCCGGCGGGTGCGGTCCCGCCTCATCGGCACGGAGGGACGCGCCCGGACGCGGATCGAGGAGCTGTCGGGGTGCTCCGTGAGCGTCTACGGCGCGACGGTCGCCCTGATCGGCAACGACGAGCAGCTCGCGCGGGCCACGCGGGCCGTCCAGCTCCTCCTGCGCGGCAGCGAGCACTCGACGGTGTTCCACATGCTGGCGCGCGAGCGGCGCGACGCCGCGGTCGAGGAGGCGATCTCCCTCCCGCCCGGCGCCGACGAGGGGGAGTAGCCGGGTGGCGCGCACCGTCCCGCTCGACGTCCCCGCCCTCGCCTGGGCCCGGGAGCAGTTCGCGCGGTACTATCGCTCGGCATCGATCGACCCCCCGCCCCGCCTCGCACGGCGGGAGTTCGCCTCGTTCCCGTTCGCGACCGAGACGATGATGCGGCGGCACGCCGCGCTCCGCACGCCCGAGGAGCTCCGGGAGTTCCTCGCCCGCGAGGTCCCCCGGCACATCTACTCCTCGTCCGCGTACTACCGGCGTCCTGCCGAGCCGACGATGGCCGCGAAGGAGTGGCTCGGGGCCGACCTCATCTTCGACCTCGACGCGGACCATCTGCGCGGCGCGGACGCGCTGTCGTACGCGGAACAGCTCGCCCTCGTCAAGCGCCGTCTCCTCACGCTCGTCGACGACTTCCTCCTCGGGGACTTCGGGGTCGATCCGGCGGCGACCACGTTCGCCTTCTCGGGCGGGCGGGGCTACCATGTCCACGTGCGCGACGAGCGGTTCCTCTCCCTCACGAGCCCCGAGCGGCGGGAGCTCGTCGACTACGTCCTCGGCCTCGGGGTCGATCCCCGGGTCGCGATCGAACGTCGGCACGAGGACGTCCGGTCGGGCCGCACCGTCGCGGAGGCCGAAGCGGACGAGGAGCTCCGGGGAGGCGGGCGCTCGGTGCCCCGGCTCCGCCAGCTGGCGCCGCCGGACGCCCCGGGCTGGCGAGGTCGGACGACCCGCGCGGTCCTGGGGGTGCTCGCCCGATGGGAGGAGGCCGGACGGGACCGGGCCGCCGAGGAGATGGAAGCGTGGGGGCTTCCCCGCGCGCGGGCCCGGACCTGGGCCCGGGATCTCCTCGAGCACGGAGGGGCCGCGAAGATCCGGGAGAGCCTGTCGCTCGACGTCTTCCGCGGGGGCGTGCCCGACGAGTTCCTCGAGAGGATCGTCGCTCAGGCCGCGATCGAGGTCCAGGGCGAGACCGACGCTCCCGTCACGACCGACATCCACCGGCTGATCCGCCTGCCGGGGTCGCTCCACGGCGGCACCGGACTCCGGGTCACGCCGCTCTCCCGCGACGAGCTCGACGCGTTCGACCCGTTCTCGGACGCCCTCGTGACGGACGGGGAGGTCCACCGGCTGGTCGCGACGGCGGACGTCCGCTACCCGTTCCCGGGCGGCGGGCTCCGGGCGTCGCCAGGGGCGGCGCTCGAGCTCCCTACGGGGCCGGCGGTGTTCCTGGTGCTGCGGGGGGAGGCGGCGCTTCCGCCTTCACCGGGATGACGAGGCGGCCGATCCGCTCGATCGACGCCTCGATCTTGTCGCCCGGCTTGAGCCGGCGGCTCTCCTGCCCGAACTCGAACCCCGGAGTCCCGCCGAGGCTCCCGAGCGAGATCACGTCGCCGGGGTCGAGGGTGATCCCGGTCGACAGGTGCGCGAGGACCTCCGGGATCCGGAAGAGGTACTCCGAGGTGTCCCCCTTCTGCCGGACCGTCTCGCCGACCTTGAGCTCCATCGCGAGCGGGTACGGGTCCCCGACCTCCTCCTTCGGGACGATCCAGGGCCCGACCGCCATCGTCGCGTCGAACCCCTTGCCCATGACCCAGTCGGTCGGACCCTCGGCGGGGTACTGCAGGTCCCGGTACCCCATGTCGAGCGCGATCGTGTAGCCGGCGACGTGCTCCATCGCCCGCTCCGCGGGGATGCGACGTCCGGACTTCCCGACGATACAGGCGAGCTCGACCTCGACGTCGGGGAACGTCCCCGCCGGGCTGAGGACGAGCGACTCGCTCGGCCCGACGAGGGAGTTGAAGAACCGCGTGAAGGCGTAGGGGCGCGCCGGGGCGGGCTTCGCCATCTCGGCGACGTGGCTCTTCGAGTTCCGGGCGAGGCAGTAGATCTTCTGCCCGTGGACGACGGGGGCGAGGAGCTTCACGCCCTCCTCGGGCTTGAACAGGAACCGAGCCCCGGTGGCGGCGCGGGGGGTCCACCCCATCGCCCGGCGGCGGTCGATGTACTCGACGATCTTCCGGGTGAGCGCGACCGAGTCCGAGCCGCCCCGGAAGAACGCCTGCATGTCGCGGAACCGGCTCGGGTCGGCCCCCTTGACCGGGTTGACGCCGTAGTAGTCGCGGCAGGCCGTGTCGAGGTCGATGTACTCGTTGGCGTCGGTGATCATGCCGAAGTGGAACTGGTCCTGGAGGGTGAAGTGGACGAGCTTCACGGCGCCTTCCCGAGCGCGGGGAGCGGCGTCGGCGTTTAACGGGTGCGCCGCCGCCGCTCGACGGCCTTGGGCTCGGGGCGGCGTCCGCTAGCGGAAGTGACCGCTCACCGCGAGCAGGTAGAGGAAGATCACGAGCGAGAGCAGGAAGCCGAGCGTCAGGAAGGCGTGGGCGATCCCGTACTCGACGAGCACGAAGATGAGGAACAGGAGCGAGAGCGCGAGCGCCCAGGTCCGGAGGTGGTAGAGGCCGAGCGCGAGGCCGAGGATGATGAGGCCGACGATCAGGATGACGAGCTCGATCTCGAACGCCGAGAGCGATCCCAGCTTGAACGGCTGGCCGAGGTACGAGTGGAAGGCGGCGGTGCCGACCTGGCCGGCGAGCGCGAGCCCTCCCACGACGATCCAGAGGATCCCGTAGATCCCCACGAGGACCGCGAGGATCGCGACGCCGAGCGGGCGCGACGGGGGCGGCAGCGGCGGGAGGGAACCGACCTCGGAGGAGGACGTCGACGGGGAGCTTGCCACGCCGGTCGGGGGTGCCATGAGTTCCTCCGGGACGACGCTCCCGGCTCGAGGACGGCGCGCTCCGGGATATGAACCCGATGGGGCTAGAGAAGCGGGAACCCTACCGACGGGCCGTGGGGGAGGCGGGGCTGGGGGCAGGGCCCGGGACGTACGTGGCGACGAACCCCTCCCCGAGCCGCTCGACCCCGATGAGGTTCACCGGAACGGCGTCGGCGAGGTTCGCGACGTCGGGGCCGGCGAGGATCGAGGGTGCCGTCGGCCCCCCGACCGCGACGGGGGCGTAGTAGACGGTCCACCGGTCGAACAGGCGCCCCCGGACGACCGAGGCGAGGAGCTCGGCGCCCCCTTCGACGAACAGGCGTCGGAGACCTTTCGCGGCGAGAGCGCGGAACGCCTCCCCAAGATCGACGCGCGTCGCGCCCGCGACGATCCGCTCGACGGGGGCCGGATAGGTGCGCCGGGAGGCCCGCGACGTCGCGACGATCGTCGGGAGCGATCCGTCGAGGACCCGCGCCCTCTCGGGGATCCGGCCCGACCCGTCGACGACGATCCGGTACGGGTCCCGCCCCTTCGGGCCGTCGAGGAGCTCCCAGTGGACGCGGAGCGACGGGTCGTCCTGGATCACGGTCCCGACGCCGACGACGACCCCGTCGGAGGCGGCCCGCAGGCCCTGGACCCTCCGGAGATCCTCGGCCCCCGAGAGCCGGGCCCGGCGGCCCGCGGCGAGCGCGATCCGGCCGTCGAGCGAAGCGGCGCAGTTGAGCCAGACCTCCGGGCGATCGGGAGCGGCCGTGGTCGTCCTCTCCCCGCTAGCGCCGGAGGCGATCGACCTCGGCCAGGACGTCCGTCTCCGTCACCCCGGCCGCGCGGAGGCTCTCGACGTTGACCGTGACGTTCGCGAGGGCCCCCTCGATCGCCGCCCGGAAGAGGGCCTGCGCCGTCGACAGGTCGCTCGCGAGCGCCGCCTTCGTCCGAGCGGCGACCCCGCCGAGTCGCGCGGCGAGGTCGCTCGCCAGACGGGCGGTCTCGAGGGGTGCCTCCGCGGCTCGGCGCAACGCGCCCACGTACGCCGCCTCCGCCGCCGCATCGCCCGGCCGCTCCTTGCGGGCCCGGGCGGCCGTGCGGACGGCGTCGTAGGCGAGCGAGTCGTCGTCGCACAGGACGAGGAATTTGCGCCGGCCCGCGCCGAGGGAGGCCCCCGCCTCGGCGAGGTCGGGGTCCGTTGGGGGGCTCTTCGACGAGTAGGCGACCACCATCTCCCCGAGCGCGGAGGCGAGCGCGCCGGCGATCGCCGCGGCGCTTCCTCCCCCCGGCGTGGGGGTGCGGGCGGCGAGCCGGGCGAGGAACTCCCCGATCGGTTCATGGCCGGGACGGCCCGACTCTGCGGCCCGGACCCGGCGCTCGAGGATCGCCCGCCGCTCGAACCCCTTGAGGAGCAGGTAGTGCTCGGCCGCATCGAACAGTGCGTCCTCCGGAACGAGGCCGACGATCTCCGACTCCTCGGCCCGCGTCCCCTCCTCCTCGGCCGCCCCGCGAACGGCGTCGAACGCCCGGTGGATCGGGGTCACCCGGTAGTCGGTGAGATTCATCGACACCTGGGCGCGGTGGCGCTCGGCGAGCTCGAAGCCGAGCGCCTTCACGTCGGGGAGGCCTCCGTCGCGGGCCCGGACCTTCTTCGCGATCCGCTTCGCGACGGCGACGTCGGGGGTGGCGAGCTCGACGTTGTAGGCGATCAGGACCGGGCGGGCCCCGATGGCGACCGCTCCCGCTGTCGGGTGGACCTTCGGCTCGCCGAAATCGGGGGCACGGGCCGGGTCGGTGGCGATCGCCTCCCGGATCCCCTCGAACTCCCCGTGCCGCACCTTCGCGAGGTCCTCCCGCTCGGGCCGTCGGGCCGCCTTCGCGTAGAGGTACACGGGGATCGCGAGCTCCCTCGCGACGCGCTCCCCGAGCCGCTCGGCGAGCCGGACCGCCTCGGCCATCGTCGAGGCGCCGAGCGGGAC
>JASIEC010000057.1 GCA_030046135.1 Thermoplasmata archaeon
TCGGAGAACGTGACGAGCCTCGCGCGGCTCGTCCGCGCCTTCGCTTCGGTGCCGCTCGAGAACATGGTCTTGTGGCACGAGAGGGATCTCTCCAACTCGGCGAACGAGAGGATCGTCGTGCCGCACGCGGTCGTGCTCACGGACGACCTCCTGGTCAAGCTCACGCGGGTCTTCGCCGACCTCTCGGTCGAGGCGGAGCGGATGAAGGAGGCGCTCGACCGCTCCTCGGGCGCCGTGATGACGGAGAACCTGATGCTCACGCTGACCGCCCGGGGCCTGCCGCGCGCCGAGGCGCACGAGCTGCTCCGCCGGCTCGGACGGGAGGGGGGCGAGGGCTCCCTCGCCGACAGGGCTCGGAAGGACGCCGCGGTCCGGAAGGTCCTGTCCGCCGAGGAGATCGACCGTGCCCTCAACCCGGCCGATTACGTGCGCGCGGCGACCGCCAAGACGGACCGTATCCTCGCGCGGCTTGACGCCGAGCTCGCGGGATGACCCCCCGCTGGTCCGCCACGATCTCGGTGGACATCCCGGCGGGGGGATCGCCCGGCTGGCTCGCCCGGGTCCTCCGGCCGGAACTCGACCGAGAGGCGGCGCGGAGTCGCGTCGTCCTGCGCGAGCGCGGGCCCCGGCGGATCGAACTCGAGGTCCGTTCGCAGGACCCGGGGGCGATGCGTGCCGCCTTGAACACGTACCTCGGCTGGATCGACCTCGCGCTCGCGACCGCCCGAGCTTCGCACGCGGGACCCGGGGCCCGCCCCGCCCGCTCGGCGCCCGAAGCCGTTATCTCCCGTTCCCCGTCCCGCCGGCGTGGCGCTCCCCGCCAAGCTTCAGAACGACCTCAAGCAGTTCCAGCGGCTCCAGCAGGAGCTGGGCGCCACGCAGCAGCAGCGGCTGCAACTCGACCTTCGGGTGCGTGAGATCACCCACACGCTCGAGGAGCTCAAGACGGTCCCCGAGGACGCCGGGATCTACCGGCCGATCGGAGGGCTGCTCGTGCGGGCCAAGGGGCGCAAGGAGGTCGAGGATCTCCTCACGGAGGAGAAGGAGACGCTCGAGGTCCGACAGAAGGCGATCGAGCGCCAGGAGAATCATCTCAAGGAGCGCTACACGTCCATGCAGCAGGACCTCTCGCAGCAGCTCCAGGCGGCGGGCGTCGCCACCGAGCGAACCGGCGACGCCGAAGGCTAGGATCGTCTAGGTCGACCGCCGGGTGAGCCGCTCCGCGATCTCGCCGACGAGGGGCTTCGCCTCGCGACGGATCGTCCGGCTGCGCTCGACACGGCGCACGGCCCGCCGGGTGAGCTCGGCGATCCGACGCTCGGAGTACTCGACGCTCCCGGTCGACCGAAGTACCTCTCGGGCGGCCGCCACCTCGTCCGCGGTCGCGTCGGCACGGCCGAGGACCCGTCGGAGCGTGGCCCGGTCCGGGTCCGACGCGTGGCGCCACGCCTCCACGACCAGGAGCGTTCGCTTTCCCTCGACGAGGTCGTTCGCGGGCTTGCCGATCGCCGCGGCGTCAAAGCCGGCCCCCAATAGATCGTCGCGGAGCTGGAAGGCGATGCCGAGGTCGATCGCGGCCGCCTCGAGGTCCCGGAGGCGGGTCCGGGACGACCCCCCGAGGAGGGCCCCGATCGCAAGCGGCGAGGCGACCGTGTAGACCGCGGACTTGAGGCGGTGGACCTCGAGAACGTCCGACTCGCGGACCGTCGCGGGGTCGAGGCCCCCGTACTGGAGGTCGAGAAGCTGGCCGTAGGCCGTCAGCCGAGTCATCCTCGCATACTCCTCGACGGCCGCCAAGCGGGCGGCCGGCGGCGCGGAGGAGGCCAAGATCGCCTCGACGGTGAACGGCTCTTCAAGGTCCCCGAGCGTGATCGCCACCCCGATGCCGTACTCCTCGGACGACCCGGACCGCCCCGACGCACGGTGGGAGGCCGCCGCCGATCGGTGGACCGTCGGCCCGCCCCGCCGCTCGTCCGCGTGGTCGATGATGTCGTCGTGGATCAGCATCCAGCTCTGGAAGTGCTCGAGGCCCGCGGCCGCCGGGACCGCCGGCGAAGGGTCCCGGCCGGTCGCGATATGGTAGCCGGCCAGGACGAGCACCGCGCGGAACCGCTTCCCTCCGCGAAGCGTGAACTCTCGGTTCACGTCGAGGAGCGGCCGGGTCCCCTCGGGTGCCCCGCGCCGGGCCGCCGCGTACGACCGGGCGAGCTCCCGCTCGACGGCCGGGACGTACCGGTACAGCCCGGCCAACTGCACGAGGCTGCGACTGCGGCCCATGATATTTAACGCACCGGAGCTTCGTTCGGCGGATGGCGACCGCTCCCTTCGTCCAGCTCGCCGGCGACCTCGTCTCGGCGATGGGCCAGGAGCTCGGGGCGGCGAAACCGATCGACGAGGGCCTCCTCCTCACCACCGGCGACGGCTTCCTCTTCGCCTTCCTCGAAGACCCGATGAAGGTCTCGCTGGAGACGGTGCGCCGGCTTGGCGGCGGCGGCGACGGGCTCACCCCCCGGGTCGTCGTGCTCACCCCCGGCCGCCTCCCTCTCCTCATCTCGCAGGAGGTGGTCCGTCGGGGAGGCACCGTCGTCGAGGGACCCCGCTTCGCCGAGCTCGCCCGCCAGCTGGGGCTTGCGAGCCAGCTCGGCGAGGAGCCGCGGGCCGCGCCGAGGGGCCGCCCGCGCCTCCTCCCGAGCGCGCAGCAGCTCGACGACGTCATGCACCGGGCGCAGACCTGGCTTGACTGGGGGGTCCCCGCGCTCGCCCTGCGGTTCTACCGCCAGGCCGGGAACCTCAAGCCCGAGTTCCTCCCGGCGAGGATCGGGATCGGCCGCTCGCTCCTCGCCCTCGGACTCTCCGACGACGCCGACCGCCAGTTCGACGAGGTGCTCGCCGTCCGGCCGGAGGACGTGGAGGCGCGGCTGGGAAAGGCTGCGGTCCTGGGAGCGAAGTCGCAGCCGAAACGGGAAGTCGAGGTCTACCGCGAGCTGCTGTCGGAGGACGAGGCCCGAACGGAGGTGCGGGCTCATCTCGTCGCCGCTCTCGTCGACCTCGGCGACTGGCCGAGCGCGCGGGTCGAGATCGAGGCGATGCTCTCCCGTACCCCCGAGGACCCCCAGCTGAGGTTCCTCCATTCGGTCGCCCTGACGCGGACCGGACGAGCGGACCTCGGGGAAGAGGAACGCGAGGAGGCTCGGAGACTCGGGCTTCCGTTCGATCGTGAGGTCTCACTCTGCGAGCATCTCGGACTTCCCGCCCCCAAACCCCCCGCGCCTCCGGCCTTCGCGTCGACCGGGACCCGAGCACCGGCGGCCGGAAGCTCTCCGCGGGCCGGCCGGTCCCGGACCAGGACACCCGCCCGGACGGCGTCCGCCCGGGCCGCCCGCTCGCGGGGCGGCCGGGCCCGCGCCGGGACCCGCAAAGGTAAGTAGCTCGGCCCCGAGGGCCGGTCCGATGCGGGTCGTCTCGCTCCTGCCGAGCGCGACGGAGATCGTCTGCGCCCTCGGGCACCGCGACGAGCTCGTGGCGAGGAGCTCCGAGTGCGACTTTCCCCCGG
>JASIEC010000058.1 GCA_030046135.1 Thermoplasmata archaeon
GCGTCGATCTTCGGGATCCTCGGGGCCGTCTTCCTCGGCATCGAGGCGCTCGTCGATCTCCTTCGGGGCGTCGTGTACTTCGCGCTGAGGCACGGTCCCCCCGGGGTCAACGCGCTCGGTCAGTCGGTCCTCCTCCTCGTGATGGCCCTCGTGATCGGGTTCTTCGCGGTCCTCGGGAGCACTCGCGGCTCGGAGCGGAGCCTCGTCGTCGGAGTCGTCCTCATCGTCCTCGCCGTGATCGGGTGGGCTGCCCTCGGGTTCGGGTCGAGCGTCCTCGCCCTGGTCGGCACGATCCTCGTCCTCGTCTCGGGGATCGTCTTCCTAGTCGCGGGTCGGTAGCGACGGCGGCGTCGGCCCCTCGGGGCGGTCCCCGAGGGAGGACGATTCGCCAGTCGGGCCAGCGAGGTAGAGGCCCACCTCCGGCCGTGCCTCCCGACCTCCGCGAGGTCGAGGCTACCCCCTCGCGAGAGGCGGCGCCTCATGTCCCGGCCGCCCCTACGTGAGCGGGATCGATTTCTTCCAGAGCTCCGCGAAGCAGGCGGAGCAGAGGTTTCGGAGGTTCGGCCAGCCCTCCTCGGGGATGTGCGTGATCCGGGAGATCGTCTTCTGGCAGCCGTCGCAGACGAGAGTCCCATCCCGGATCATGCTCGGTTCCCCGTTCGGAATCGCCGTCCGCCTCCATCCTTGGCGCTTAATAAACGGGCAGGCCGACCGCCTCGTACCGACCGTGCCTGTCGGGTGCGTCGGGGGGCGGGCTCCTGGCCCAAGCTGGGAGCCGCGCGCTCCGCCCGCGGGCATCGCTTTCTCTCCGTCGTCCCTCCGCGTCCTCGAGGTCGTCCGTGCGCGAGACCCGACCGGCGCTCCGTCGCCTCCTGCGCGACCTCGACCGCCTGCGCGCGGATCGCACCGGGGGGGCTCGCGAGCTCGGGCTCCGAGCGCTCGCGGGAATCGATCGCTGGATCGTGAGCTCGGACCGCCTCTCGCCCAGCGGCCTGCTCTCGGAGGCCCGGGCCATCGCCCGGTCCGTAGGGACGTTGCATCCGGCGATGTCGATGTTCCGGAGTTGGAGAACGGAGTGGGAGGAGGGCCTCCTCCGTCGGTCGCCCGGGAGCCTCCGGGCGTCCTTACGGAGCTGGGTCCGCCGGTGTGCGAGCCAACTCCGGGCTGAGCCGGCGCGCATCGGCGCGGTCGTCCTCGCCCGGCTCCCGGCGGAGGCGCGGGTCCTTACCATCAGCCGCAGCAGCACCGTCCTCCTCTCGCTCCTCGCCCTACCTCGGTCGGCCCGCCCCCTCGAAGTGATGGCCCTCGAGAGCCTCCCCGGGGGGGAGGGGAGGACGCTGGCGCGAGAGCTCCGCCGAGCCGGGATCCCCTCGCGGGTGGTGCCGGACCGCTCGGCCACGGTCGCGGTCAGCACGGCCGATGCGGTGCTCGTCGGGGCCGACGAGATCGCCCCGGACGGGAGCGTTGTTCACAAGGTCGGCACGCGGGCGCTCGCGCTCGCGGCCCGGCGGGAGGGGGTCCCGTTCATCGTCCTCGCCGGCGCCTCGAAACGGGGACGCCGAAGATCCCGAGCCCGCCTCCCCCGCCTCTACGATCGCACCCCAGCGCGGCTCGTGAGCGAATACTGGACCGACCGGGGGGTTGTGAGGAAGGGGAGGTGACGCCCGAGCGGCCGGCCCGGATCGGCGAGGCGGAGTTTCTGGGCCGTCGCCTCGATCGCCCGGGGACCTGGATCGTCGCCTTCCTCGCGGACTGGTGCCCGTTCTGTCGGTCGTTCGAGCCCGAGTTCGCGGCCCTTAGCACGGGCGGCTCGTTCGGGCTCCTCGTCGCGGACATGACCTCGATGTCGACGCCTCTTTGGGAGACGTTCGAGATCGAGATCGTCCCCACTCTCGTGGTGTTCCGTGACGGCCTCGCGATCCACCGGGCTGACGGCGTGGCGGGCGAGGGCCTCGGGGGGGCCGACCTCGAGGAGGCCCGTCGCGCGGCCCTGTCGCCGGCGACTCGAGGCGGACGACGATCCAGGAGCCCCTGACACTCCCGCGGGCCGCCCGCCGGTCTCGAGGAATCCCGTCAGGTCGGGGGAACGTTCCGCTCGAGCAAGAACGATGCGAGCACCGCGGCCAACCGGTCGGGGTCGACCAGCTCGGGCAAAGCCCCCACCTCGGGAATCGTCAGCGTGGAGATCGAGGGAACCTCGCGCGAGAGTTCGGCCACGATCTCGGCGACCCAGGCAGGGCTGCGCTCTCCGACCGTTGCGAGCACCGGGACGCTGAGGTCCCGGAGCTCGGCCCGGTCGGCGAGGCACGTCTCGGGGTCCCCGAGCTCCTCCGGCCACGCTCCGACGCTCGAGCGCGCCTCGTCCTTCGCTGACGGCCCGAGGAACTCCCAGGTCCCGGCGTGTCCGTCGAAGACGTTCAGGAACTCGAGCACGTTCCCCTCGGGATCTCGAGCCCCGGGCCCGGCGAGCCGGGCGATCGATTCTGCGGCTCGCTCGGCCTCCGGGGCCGGCCGCGTCAGCCCGAGGAACGGGGGATCGTGCATCACCACGCTCCGCACGAGCTCGGGCCGATCCAGGGCCAACCGGAGGCCCACCCCGGCCGCCGTCGAGGTGGCCACCACATGGGCGGGGACCTGGTCGATCGTCTCGAGGAGGGAGGCGAGGTCGGCCGCGTCGTCCCGGACGGGCCGGGCCCGACGAGGACCGCGGCTCTCGCCGTGGCCCCGACGATCGTAGGCCACGGCCACCAAGCCCGAGGCGAGGCTCGCGACCACTCGCGACCATCCCCTCCGGTCGCCCCAGGCGCCGTGGACGAAGACGGTGGGGTCTCCGACCTCCCCCGCGAGGGTGTACTCCAGGCGCGTGGGGCCGAGGTCTACGCTCGGCACCGAACCTCCCGCGGTGGGGCAACCCCGCCCCCCTCCGCGTTCCCTCGAGGTCCGGCGACGTGGTGCACTCGGAGTTCCTCGGGCCAGGAGACCCGACGGAGACAGTTTAGTACTTGGGGTCGGCTGGCGCTACCGAGGCGCGGATGCCTTCGTACGTGATCCTCGGAAACTGGACCAGCGACGGGATTCGGTCGATCCGGCAGGCCCCCGAGCGGGCCGAGGCGTTCCGGAAGACCGTCGAGGCGGGCGGCGGGCGGGTGATCTCGCTCCTCTACACGATGGGGGCGCACGACTTCGTCACGCTCGTGGAGTTCCCGTCGGACGAGGCCGCGAACACGGCGGTCCTCCGGGCCGCGTCCCAGGGGTCCGCGAGGACGACGACCCTCAAGGGCTGGTCGCCCGAGGAGTTCTCGCGCCTCGTCGCGAAGCTCTAGGCCGGACGGCCGGGCCGCGGAGGGGGCCGTGAGCGCGATTTTCCAGCGTCCCCTCTGCGAGATGGGGGCGGCGTACGACTTCGCGTATCGACCCCGGTCGGGGGACCCCGAGCCCGGCTTCGGAGGGCCGTGCGATGACCGGCCCCACCGGGTCGAGCTGCTGTCGGGCTCCGACCTCGGCTCGGTCCATGGCCGAGCGTTCTCGCTCTGCCCCGAGCACGAGAGCCAGCTCCGTACGATCGATGCACGGTTCGTCGGCACCGGATCGCCCTCTCGGTTCGCCGCGAAGAGGAGCTAGGCGGCGCATGCCCGAGTCCCAGGCCCTGTCGCTCTCCTCGAGGGTCCGGACGAACCAGGGGCTCGAGCTTCCCTGGCTCGGGCTCGGGGTGTTCCAGTCGCCGCCCGGCGGGGCGACCGAGGGGGCGGTCGGCGCCGCCCTCCGGCTCGGCTATCGCCTGATCGACACCGCGTCGATGTACGGCAACGAGGCCGACGTGGGCCGGGCGGTCCGCGCGAGCGGGATCCCTCGGGAGGAGATCGTGGTCACCACGAAGCTCTGGCACTCCGACCACGGCTACGAGCCGGCCCGCGCGGCGGCGAGGAAGAGCGCGGACCTCCTCGGGCTGGGTCCGATCGACCTCTACCTGATCCACTGGCCCCGCGCGAACTCCCCCCAGGAGCGCCTCGACTCCTGGCGGGCGCTCGAGGACCTGCGCGGGGAGGGACTGTGCCGGGCGATCGGCGT
>JASIEC010000059.1 GCA_030046135.1 Thermoplasmata archaeon
GCGTCCGGCCCGAGGTGGGGCGTCGCGGCGTGCCCGCCGCGCCCCCGCACGACGATGCGGAAAAGGTCGGCCGCCGCCATCGAGGGGCCGACACGCCATCCGACGCGCCCGAGGGGGAGGCCCGGCTCGACGTGCTGGCCGACGACGAAATCGACCTTCGGCCGCTCGAGGCACCCCCGCTCGATCATCCCGGCGGCGCCCCCGACGGTCCCGTCCTCCTCCGCGGGTTGGAACAGGAGCTTCACCGGTCCCCCGAGGGCGGCGGGGTGCCGCGCGAGGAGCGCCGCCGCGCCGAGGAGCGACGCCATGTGGATGTCGTGGCCGCAGGCGTGCATCACGCCGTTGAACCGGGAGCGATAGGGGAGCTCCGTCGTTTCCTGGACCGGCAGGCCGTCCATGTCGGCGCGGAGCGCGACCACCGGGCCCGCTCGATCCGCCTCGACGATCCCGACGACGCCGGGGAACCCGTCGAAGGTTCGGTACGGGATCCCGAGCTCGCGGAGGGCCCCCGTCACCTTCTCCCGGGTCCGGGTCTCGTGGAAGGAGAGCTCCGGCTCCTCGTGGAGAGCGGCTCGCCACGCCCGCATCGCGGGGAGGAGCTTGCGGGCCGGGGCGGTCCACCCCTCGGGCGGCCCGCGCATGGCGGGCGCAGCCGGGTGCGCGTTATAATTGGCGCGGCGCCGGCCCGACGGCGCGAGCGGGGAGCGTCGGGAGAGGCGCGCGGGCGAGCAGAGGCACGACGCGGTCCGCCGGACCGAACGATCGGATCTCGGCGACCGGGATCGGATCGGGGCGGGGCTCCCGGAACCGGTTGAACCAGACCGGGCGGATGCCCACGCCGAGCGCGCCGAGGACATCGTTCTCCCAGGAGTCCCCGATCATCGCCGCCCGGTCGGCGGGGACCCCGGCCCGGGCGAGCGCGAGCTCGAAGATCCGCGGGTCCGGCTTCGCCACCCCGACGGCTTCGGAGACGACGAGCGCATCGATCGCGTCGTCGACCCCGAGGAACCGGAGCTTCTCCTCCTGCTCCTCGACCTCGTTGTTCGTCACGACCACCACGGGGTACGAGCGGTGGAGGTCGCGGACCAGCTCGACCGCCCCCGGGACCGCCCGGCGCCGCTCGAGGTACTTACGTCGATACTCCTGCGACAGTTCTCTCGCGGCGGACTCCGTGAGACGCTCCCCGCACGACCGAGCGAGTCGCTGCCACCGGGCGGTCCGGGCCTGGTCCCCGGTCAGCCGGCCGGAGAGGACGTCCGGCTGGATCTCGTTGAGCCGGCGCTGGTACTCCTTCCAGAGCTCGTCGAGCGGCCGGCTCCGAAGGAACGGCCGGGTCCGGCGGACGGCCGCGATCGCCGCCCGGCAGGTGAGGGCGTGGTCGAAGATCGTGTCGTCGAGGTCGATGAGGACGGCCTTCACGGGGCCGCGGGGTTCGCGCATGACCGGCGCCCACGAGCCCCACCCCACCGATGACCGTTGCGCCGGCGACAGGTCCTCCGAGGGCACCGCGGGGGCCGGGAACCTCTAATTAGGAAACCGGGCTCGCGCTCGGGCCGTGAGCTCGATCAAGTCGAGGGTGGTCAGCTCCCGATTCGCCCAGAAGCTGTTCCACTGGGACCGGAACTTCCTCCTTCGTCAGGTCCCCGCCGGGGGGGTGTGCGCCGAGATCGGGGTCTGGAAGGGGGATTTCTCGAAGTCGATCCTCGAGATCGCCCGGCCGAAGAAGCTCCACCTCATCGATCCGTGGAAGTTCGAGGCGAGCGACGACTACGCGGAGTCCCTCTACGGCCGGAACGCGGTCGACGGCCAGTCCGAGATGGACGCGACGTTCGAGGGGGTGCGGCAGCGGTTCGACGGGGAGATCCGGCAGGGGCTCGTCGAGATCCACCGCGCGACCTCGGACGACGCAGCCCGCGAGTTCCCCGACGGGTCCTTGGATTGGGTCTACATCGACGGGAACCATCTCTACGAGCACGTCAAGGCCGACCTCGAGACCTACCTTCCGAAGGTGCGGCCGGGAGGCTACCTCGCCGGCGACGACTACGGCGTCGAGGGGTGGTGGCACGGGGGCGTCACGCGAGCGGTCGACGAGTTCGTCGCCTCGAAGAAGGGCCGCTCGGTCGTCCTCAAGAACCAGCAGTTCCTCCTGCAGAGAGAATCGTAGCTGTTCGGCGTCGCGGTCACCGCGGTGCCTCCTTCTCCGGCGGTCGCGGCACGAACGCCACGTGCGGGCGTCCCGCGACGGGGTCCTCCGTCACGAGGACGCTCGGGAAGGAGGGTCGAACCCCCCGAAGGATCAGCCCGACCTCGTCCCGCCGCAGGCTGAACTCGGTGTCTACCATCCGACGGACCGCGGCGGCGCAGCCGAGACCCGGTCCGAGGATCCCGAGGCCGAGGTTCCCCATCTGCCGGGTTCGCTTGATGCCGTGGATGAACGTCTTCGCGGCGTTCTCGCTCCCGAGGAGGGTGTCGAACACCTCGAACGCGACCGATTCCACGAACGGACGCCCGCGACCTCCCTGCGCCGTCTTCTCCGCGGCCACCGCCTTCGCGATCGCCGTCTTCCTCGCCTTCGGGTCCCGGCGGGGGTGCAGGATGTCCTGGTCGGAGTCCGGGTCGTGCATGCTCGCGACGTACGAGAGGCCCTGGTCCTCTCCCATGTAGTCGAAGATCCGCACGCGAGTGTCGAACCGGCGGCGCGTCACGTACCGCGTCAGACGCGCCCGAAAGTCGTGGGGCGAGTCGCGCGCCGGGAGCACGGCCACGATGCCCCGCGACTGATAGAGCGAGTTGAGATAGGTGGGGAACATGACGAGGTCGAGGTCCTCGAGCTCGACCGTCTCGTCGGTCACGAAGAGGGCGAGGCTGCCGCGCTTGAAGCCCCCGCCCAGCAACCGATCGAAGTCCGGGATCCCCGAGGAGAAGCGGTTCTCGGAATCCGGCGATGGCGTCCAGCCCGTCGGATCCTTCGCGGAGGTGCGCGACGTTCGCATGCAGGGAAATGCTGCGCGCGGGTTCTTAGAGGTGCGGTCGACCGAGTGGAATTTTCTGACGGTGGCGAGGCCCCATGAACCGGTGGCGGCGACCGGCGGCGCGGTGCCCCGGGTCCACGGTTGTGTCGCCGGCCCTTCGATATCGGTGCCGGGGTTCGCGGGTCGCTCAACAGAATTCTGTGTCTTGACCAGGGACGATCGGGCGTCTGGAGCATGCCTCGGACGCAAGCCCGACCGTGACTCTCGCGGGAGTCCCGGACGGACGCGGGCCGTACCGCGAGCCGACTAGCTCTCGCGGACCCTCGAGACCGGCCGGGAAGCGTCAAGAGGTCCGGTCGGCACAAACGGCGATGCCCCGCCAGCGCACCCTAGATTGGCTGCTCGAGCCCGAGCAGCCCTCCGTTCGGTACCTCGCCCTGACGCAGTTGATGGGCCGCGGACCGCGCGACCCGGACGTGCGAGAGGCCCGGGCCCGGATCCCGCGGAGGGGTTGGGTCGCGGAGATGCTCGCCCGGCGGGACCCCGGAGGATGGTGGGTCCGCAACGGGCCCCCGATGTACCCGAAGTGGGTGGCGATGAACTGGAACCTACTCGCGATGGCGGATCTCGGCGCCTCGAGGTCCATCCCCGGGGTGGCGACGTCGTGCGAGCTGTGGATGGCCAAGACGCCCCTCAAGAACGGGGGGGTGGGCGCGGTCGGCAACCAAGGGATCGGTCATCTCTGCTTCACGGGCAACATGGCGCGAGCGCTCGTCACGTTCGGCTACGCTGACGACCCGCGCGTCGAGAAGACGTTCGAGTGGCTGGTCCGGACGGCG
>JASIEC010000060.1 GCA_030046135.1 Thermoplasmata archaeon
ATCGACCTTCTCAAGTTCGGCTCGGTCTCGGCGTTCGAACTCGCGTACTTCTGGACGCTCGTCGAGAACCACCGGTCGCTGCTGATCTCGGGCGGAACGGCCGCGGGAAAGACGACGTTCCTCAACGCGATCTGCATGTTCATCCGACCGGAGGACAAGATCGTCTCGATCGAGGACACCCCCGAGATCCAGATCGATCACCAGAACTGGATCCAGTCGGTGGCCCGCACCGGCTACGGGATGGGCTCGAGCAGCGGCGCCTCGGGCGTCTCGGGGGTCAGCGCCGGCCACGCGAAGCCCTCCGGCAGCGTGACGCTGTTCGACCTCCTGGTCGCCGCCCTGCGGCAGCGGCCGGAGTACGTCATCGTCGGCGAGGTGCGGGGGGTCGAGTCGTTCACGCTGTTCCAGGCGATCTCCGTGGGGCACGCCTCGCTCTCGACGATCCACGCCGGCTCGATCGCCGAGCTGCTCCACCGCGTCGAGAACGAGCCGATGAACATCCCGCGCGTCCTGTTCCAGGCCCTCGACGCGGTGGCGTTCCCGGCCCAGGTGACCGTCAACCAGAACCGGGTGCGACGCGTGACCGGAGTGACGGAGATCCTCGAGATCGACCCCGGGACGAAGGAGCTCCTCACGAACGATGCGTTCCGCTGGGAGCCGACCTCCGACTCGTTCACCTTCCTCGGCCGGAGCTTCGTCCTCGAGGAGATCGCCGAGAGGACGGGGAAGGGGATCGACGGGCTCACCGAGGAGCTGCGCCGGAAGGAGGGGTACCTCCGCTTGATGGACCGCCTGCAGATGAGCTACTTCCGGGACGTGAGCCGGGCGATCGCGGCCTACTACGTCGATCCGGCGGACGCCTACCATCGGCTCGAGCAGCGGGCCGCATGAGACGTCGCCATGTCGACCGCCGCTGAGTCGGCCGTTGCGACACCCGACCCCGAGAGCGCGCCCGAGCTGAAGGCGCCGAAGCCCGACCTGGTCGCGAGATACCGGACCTTCTGCTTCCGTCTGCTCGGCGCCCGGCTCGAGCGGGGCGGGGATTCCGAGCTCCTGTCGGAGCGGCTCAAGCGGGCCGGGATGAACCTGCCGCCCGCCGTCTTCAACGCGATGCTGCTCGTCTCCGCCCTGGTCGCGGGGGCCGTGACCGCGGGGGTCGCGTTCCTCCTCTTCGCCGAGGTCCTGAGGACGGTCCACTGGTATCTCTACGTCGGCCTCCTCGCCGGCGTCGCCGTCGGGTCGGTGGCGGCCGGGTTCCGCTTCCTGGTCGACACCCGGATTGCGAACCGGAAGGACCAGCTCGAGCGCGAGCTCCCGTTCAGCCTGAGCGAGCTCTCGGTCCTGGCGAGCACGGGGACCTCGCCGATCCGGCTGATCCGCCACATGGCCCAGCGGGACCACGATCCGGCCCTCACCGCGACGTTCCGAGAGATCGCCTACAAGGCGGATGTCCAGGGCAAGGACCTCATCACCGCCCTCGCCGAGACCGCGAAGTCGAGCCCGTCCACCTCGGTTCGCGACACCCTCTGGGACCTCGCGAACATGATCCACCAGGGCGGGAACCTCGACGAGTACCTCCGCAGCAAGTCCGACGACGTCCTTCGGTTGAAGCGCCTCGTGCAGAAGGAGTTCATCGAGCGGCTGTCGACGTTCCTCGACATGTACGTGAGCCTGGTTCTCGTGGGGGTCCTGATGATCGCCGTCGGGGCGTTCCTCCTGAACGCCCTCGGCAGCACCGCCGCCGGGCTCAACGCCAACGAACTGCTCCTCCTCCTCACCTTCGGGCTCGTCCCCGTCGCCGTTGCCATGACGATCATCCTCGTCTCGATCGCCTATGCGAGGGCCGAATGAGGCCGGCCGGGCAGATCCTGGTCGTCGTCGCCCTGCTGCTCGTGCTCGGCGGGCTGCTCGGAGGCGGGCGCGCCGCGGCCGCTCCGATCGGGAAGGCGAGCGGTCCCCTGTTCCTCACGATCAAGAGCCCCGTCCCCAACAGCACCGTCGACAGCACTCCCACGATCGCGGTCACGTACGTCGACCCGGTGGCGAAGCTCAACGACTCGTCGGTCGTCGTCTATGTCGATCGCATCAACGAAACGGTGAGCGGTCTCGTGGTCGAGACGTCCACCACCATCTCCTTGGCCATTCCCTCGGTCCTCAGCCTCCCGAACGGGTCGAACAACGTCACGGTCTCCGCGTCGGACACGAAGGGGAACAGCGCCTCGATCTCCTGGAACTTCACCGTCGGGCCCGTCGCGACGCCTCCCCCCAACCCCCTCGGCGGCCTGCGGCCGACGACGATCCTGCTCTACCTCGGCATTGCCGCCGGCCTATCGGGAGCCGGCGTCGGCGGTTACATCCTCTACCTCCGGCAGACGGCCCGGTTCACGTTCCGCAGGTACTTCGCGACGCATTCGGTCGAGCGCACCTACTTCGTCCTGTACTTGCCGCTCGGAGCGGCGTTCGTCTTCACCCTGGTCGCCCTCTCGTACGTGTTCAGCACCCCGGGGCTTCCCTCGAACGCCGCCGACTACGTGTTCATCGGGGCGATCTTCATCGCGCTGACCGCCTTCGGGATCGACGCCCGCCACGAGATGCAGAGGATCCGGGCGTTCGAGCGTGCGTTCGCCCAGTTCCTGTTCGAGATGGCGGACGCGCTGCGCGGGGGGCTCGATCCGGCGAAGGCGCTCGTCGAGCTGTCGAAGACGCACACCAACATCCTCGCCAAGCCCCTGCGTATCGCCGCCGACTCGGTACGTCTCGGCCGACCGTTTCAGTCGATCCTGCGGGAGATGGTGGCGCCGATGCAGAGCCGTCTCGTCACGCGCTACGCCGGGCTCATCGCCGACGCGTCCTCGATCGGGGGCGAGATGTCGACGGTCGTCTATCGCGCGGCGAAGGACATGGACGACTTCGTCAAGATCGAGGAGGAGCGGGAGAAGCAGCTGATGCTCCCGGTCGCGGTGATCTACATCGCCTTCGCGGTCCTGATGGCCGTGCTGTTCGCGCTCCTCTACATCGCGCCGTCCCTGGGGACGCTCAACGTCTCGTTCCTCGGGCTCGCCAACCCCATCAGCTCGGGGGGCG
>JASIEC010000061.1 GCA_030046135.1 Thermoplasmata archaeon
GTGCGCGGGCTGGGTCTCCTCCCGCAGCTGGCGTTCCACGAGCTGCCGTCGGGCCCGGGCGACGTCGTCCGGATCGAACCGCGGCCGGAGGATGACGTCGGCGAGGAGTCCAAGGAGCTTCTCCCAGTCGGCGCTCGGGCCCCAGATCGTGACTTCCGCCGATTCGGGGGAGCACTGTCGCGAGAGGACGGCCCCCGCCCGATCAAGGCGCCGGGCGAGCACAACTCGATCGTACCGACCCGCCGCGCTCGTGACGAGCTGGTTCGTCAGGCGGGCGGTCCCTTCGGAGCCCGGTGGATCGTACGCCCAGCCTCCGGGAACCACGACCGTCGCGGAGAAGCTTCGCGACCCCGAGGGAGGGGCCTGGCGGACGACGTCGAGCCCCTCGAGCCCGCGGCAGTACTCGATCCTCAGCGGGTCCGTCGCCTCACTCATCGGACTCTGCTCCCCTCGGCTCGTACCCGACGACCACGCGTCGCTCCTCGGCGAACAGCGCCTCGGCCCGCGCCCGGAGATCTCGCGCGCTCACGGCGAGGAGGGCGCGGAACAACTCGTCCTCGTAGCGAGGCGAACGGAGGACCGAGAAGTAGCCGACGCGGAAGCCGGTGCGCGAGGCGCCCTCGTAGGCGATCGCGGCCGCCCGACGCAACCGAACGCGGACCTCCTCGACCTCCGCGGCCGTGGGACCCCGGGAGGCGAGGCGATCGAGCAGGCGATACACCGCCCGCTCGAGCCGGCGGAGGGAGACCCCGCGGGCCGCCTGAACCTGCACCGTGAACAGCCCGGGGTACTTTCGCGGTCTCCACTCGCTCGTCGCCCGGACCGCGAGCCCGGGGTCGACGAGGCCCCGGTAGAGGCGCGAACTCGGATGCTCCGAAGCGCGCCCCCACGTCGAGCCGATCGGGAACATCCGGCTCTCGCCTCCGAGGATGGTGTCGAGGACGATCGTCGCGGGGGTGGCGGGGTCCGCCAGCGCCGGCGCGGGGTATCCGATCTGGAGATACGGCGTGGTTCCCGGCCCGGAGAGGGTCGCGCGACGTTCGCCGCGAGCGGGCGGCTCGACATCCGAGACGTCCACTCCCTCGCCCGTCGAGGGGAGCGGCCCGAACCGTCGGCGGATCTCCCGCTCGGTCCGCCGGGGGTCGAACGCACCGGCGACCACGAGCGTCGCGTTCTTCGTGCCGTAGTACTTCCGATAGTACTCGCGGAGCTGGGCGCCGCTCATCGACTCGATGTCGGCCCGGCGGCCGAGGGCGTCCCAACGGTACGGATGGACCCGGAACGCGAGCTGGTAGAGCTCTTCCTCGACACGGAACTCGGGCCAGTTCTCGTTCCCCTCGCGCTCGGAGAGGACGACCGTCCTCTCCCTCGCCACCTCGCGGTCGGTGATCAGGGCGCGGGTCATCCGGTCGGACTCGATATCGAGCGGCACCGCGAGATGCTCCTTCGGGACCGTGGAGAAGTACGCGGTGAAGTCGACGTCCGTGAAGGCGTTCAGCTCCCCGCCGACGCTCACGACGGCCCGGTCGATCTCCCCTTTCGCGTAGCGGGGCGATCCCTCGAACAGCATGTGCTCGACCCAGTGGGAGGCCCCCGTGATCCCGGGATGTTCGTTCGTCGAGCCGACCCGGTACCACACCCACACGCTGGCGGTCGGGCTTCCCGGCTCCGGGGCGAGGATCGCCCGCAGCCCGTTCGGGAGGGTGAACTCGCGAAGGCGGGGCCGGAGCAGCGCCGGGGGGACCATCGCCCCCCGCCGAGCGGCCTTCGCATATAACGCCCGGGCGTCGGTCCGGCGGGGGTGGCGTCGAGGGTCCCCACCGCCGGCGAGGCGGCTCGGCCACAATAGTTATCGGAGGGCCCCGGCCATCGGGGCCCGTGCGGGCAGCGCTCCGGCTGGTCCGGCCCGGGAACGTTGCCGTCTCCTTCCTCGGGACGATCGTGGGGGGCCTCGTCGCGTGGGGCCATGGGGTGGCGCTGGCCCGCGGGAGCTGGCTCGATCTCGCCCTCCTCGCGATCTCGACCGCGCTCGTGACCTCGGGCGGGAACGTCCTCAACGACCTCGAGGACCGGGAGGGCGACCGGGTGAATCACCCGGAGCGACCCCTTGTGACAGGCGAAGTGAGCGTGCCGGCGGCGCGAGGGCTGACCGTCGGTGCGTTTGTGGGGGGGATCGCGGTCGCGGTGCCCGTCGCGATCCGCGAGCCGCTCGTCGCCGCGATCCTCGCGGCGGCCGTCGCTCTCCTCCTCGGCTACGAGCTGGCCTGGAAGCAGCGAGGGTTCGTCGGGAACCTCGTCGTCGCCGCGCTCACGGGGCTCGTCTTTCTCTACGGCGGGGCGGCCGCCGGGGCCGCCCCACTGCTCCTTCCGTTCGCGGCGATGGCGGTCCTCGCGACGCTGAGCCGGGAGGTCATCAAGGACATGGAAGATATCGGGGGCGACGTCGACCGTACGACGCTCCCCCGAACCCGCGGCCTCGCGGTCTCCTCGACGGTCGCGCGTGCCTCCGTCCTCGGGGCGATCGTGCTCAGCGCCGTCCCGCTCGTCTGGTTCGTCCCGCTGGGCACCCTCGTCGGGGACCTCTACGCCCTCGCGGTCGGGATCGCGGACGCCGTGTTCGTCGTCTCGGTCCTCTACTTGCCGCGCTTGCTGCGGCTCGAGCAGCGCACGAGCAAGGCGGCGATGACCGTCGCTCTTCTCGCGTTCGTGGTGGTGGCGTTCCGGTGACCGAGGCGGGGCCGGGCCGGGTCGAGCGGCACCTTCGCGAGCGGATCCGCGAGGGCCCGATCCACCTCACGTTGATCGACCCCGAGAAGTCGCCCGGGGGCCGGGCCGCGGACGTGGCGCGGGGGGCCGAAGCCGCCGGGAGCGACGTCGTGCTGCTGGGCGGATCCACGGGGATCTCCCCCGAGACGATGGGCCGGGCGGCGACGGAGGTCAAGCGGGCCGTCCGGATCCCCGCGGTGATCTTCCCCGAGGGCCCGGGATCGATCGCTCGCGAGGCCGACGCGATCCTGTTCATGAGCCTCCTCAACTCCCGGAACCTCGACCTCGTCATCCGCGCGCACGCCCGCGCGGCCCCCCACCTCCGCGCGATCGGGCTCGAGGCGATCCCGATGGGGTACCTCGTCATCGCCCCGGGGATGCGGGTCGGGGAGGTCGGTGAGGTCGACACCGTCGCCCGGGACGATCCCGCCGCCGCGGTAGGGTACGGTCTGGCCGCGGAGATGCTTGGGATGAGGTTCCTCTACCTCGAGGCCGGCTCCGGAGCGCCCGCCCCGGTGCCCTCGGCGATGGTCCGGGCGGTCCGCGACGCGGTCCGCCTCCCCCTCATCGTCGGAGGGGGCATCCGCTCTGCCGGGGACGCGCGCCCTCTCCTCGACGCCGGGGCGGACGCCCTCGTCACCGGAACGGTCACCGAGGAGGAAGGAACGGGGACCGAGTTCCGGGCGATCGTCCAGGAGGTCCGTCGTGCCCGCCGATAACGGGCCCCCGCCCGCCGTCCCGCCGCGTCCGGGCGAGGCGCATCGTGGGAGCCTCCTCTTCCGAGCTCCCCCGGCCCCCGTGACCCTCGGCCTCATCGTCCTGGTCTCCGCTGCCCTCGCCGCCCTGTACTGGCCGAGGATCGGGCGTCCGTTCGGCGAGGGGCTCCTGCTCGCGTTCGCGGGACCGGCGCTCGTCGCGTGCGTCGTGACCACGCCTCTCGCGCGGGCGCTGGGCGGTCGTCTCGAGTTCCACCGATCCGTCTTCCTCGTCTTCTCGGTCCTCCTCCTCCAGCTGCCGCTCGCCGCGGCGTGGCGGGGGGCCGAGGCGCTGTGGCCCCGGGTCGCGCCGCCGCTCGTGCTCCTCGCTCCGTTCCTCGCCGGTCCCGCGTTCTGGTTCCGCCATCTGACCCTCTACGGGGTCTCGCGCTCGAGCCACGCGAGGATGCTCCCGGTCTCCCTCCTCCACCCCCTGCTCGCCCTCCTGGGCCTCGCGGCCGTGCTGCCGTTCACCGCCTCGGCCCTCGAGGCGACGATCGCGATCCTCCCCATCGCCTTCGTCTGCGCGGTCGGGGTCCTCACCGCGGCCGACCGACCGATCGAGCGGGAGTTCCACGCGTCGGGCGTCTCGCTGATCCGTCCCCTCCTCAACCACGTCGAGAACCGGGACGAAGAGGCGACGCGCACGCTCGAGGAGTTCTTCCTCCGCTCGGCGGTCCTCGCCTCGGTGCGGGTGAGCCTCCTCGGCTTCGTCCGGAGCGGGCGGGTCCACGTCAGCGTGGCCCTCCCCGCGGTCCACCCGGGCCCGTTCGCCTCGCTCGGGGCGAGCGATCTCCCTCGGAAACTCTCGAGGCTCCTCGGCCCCGACGCCGGGACGGTCCTCGTCCCGCACACTCCGTGCGATCACGATCTCGACCTCCCGTCGCGGGCGGAGGTCGAGCGGCTCGCGGAGGCGAGCCGTGAGCTCCTCGGCCGACTCGCTCCGCCGCGCTCGGGGAAGGCGAGCCCCCTCGTGAGCCCCCGGCCGGGGAGCCTCGCCCGGGCGCAGCTCTTGGGCGACGTCGCCCTGGTCGTCGTCACCCAGGCCCCGCAACCGACGGACGACATCGCCTACTCGGTCGCCGACCGGATCGTCCGGGAGATCGCCCGCGAGGAGGGTCTCCAGGTGGCGCTCGTGGACGCCCACAACTCCTACGTGGAAGGCCAGGGGGACATCTCGTTCGGAAGCCCGGCCGCTCGGCAGCTCGAGGCCGACGTGCGGGCCGCCGTCGTGGCGGCGAGAGCCGCCGCCCGCGACGGGCCGATCGAGGTCGGCGTCGCGAGCCGGGCCGGCTACTCCATCGGCCGGGACGGGATCGGCCCCGAAGGGATCCGGGCCCTCGTGATCCGGGCGGGAGGCGCCACGACCGGCTACGTCCTCGTCGACGGCAACAATCTCGTCCTCGGCGTGCGGGACCGGGTCCTTCCCGAGCTCCTCGGCGTCGTCGACGTCGCCGAGGTCCTCACCACCGACAACCACGTCGTCCACGAGGTCGACGGGGGGATCAATCCGCTCGGGGAGCGCTACCCGGCAGAGCTCCTCGCCCGCGATGCGAAGGAGGTCCTCGAGCGGGCGCGGGCCGACCTCGGGGTCGCGGAGGCGCGGTTCGCGACGACCGAGATCGCCGACGTGAAGGTCCTCGGACCGGGGTACACCGCTCGCCTTTTGACCTCCCTCGGGGACACCCTCTCGATGTTCGCCCGGATCTTCCCGGCGTCGCTCGCGCTCATGCTCACGAGCTCGCTCGTCATCGCCCTCCTCCTCCGCTAGCGCCGCGATGGCGACCGACCCCGACACGAGCTCGGGCAGCGCCGCGAAGGCGATCGGGGACGAACCGTCGCTGAGGCTCCTCCAGGAGCTCGTCGCCATCGCCCCGACCAACCTCGAGGACCTCGCGAGGAACCGGTACGAGAAGCCGAACTATCCGCGGGCCTCCGAGGCGATCGCGCGGGCCGCTCGCGCGAGGGGCCTCTCGACGACCGTCTACGACCCCCTCGCGGACCCGACGGCGGACGGGGAATTCCACAACGTCCCCCGTCCGAACGTCGTCGTCGATCTCGACCGCGGCGCGAAGGAGACGGTGCTGATCCTCGCCCACTACGACGTTGTCCCGATCCCGGCGGAGCAGCGGACCCGCTGGTCGAGCCCCCCCCACGCCCTCACGGAGCGCAGGAACGGCCGCCTGTACGGCCGAGGGTCGAACGACGACCTCGGGAGCGGGGTCGTCGCGTCGCTCCTCGCCCTCGGACGGCTCGCCGAGGACGACCGGCTCCCGCGGAACGTCCGGTTGCTCGCGTGCTGCGACGAGGAGACCGGCGGGGTCGGGGGGATCGAGGCCGTCCTGGCGCACGATGCGCGGCTCCCGCCCCACGACCCCGCCCGGTTCGTCCGAGGGGACGTCGCCCTCATCCCCGACGGGAGCCCCCACGCCACCGCCGGCTCGAGCGGGGTCGCCTTCCTCGAGGCGTCGTTCGAGGCGCCGGTTCCCCTCCACGACGCGGTCGCGTACGGCCAGACCCTGGTCGGGCTCGACGCGCTCACGCGCCGCTGGCGCTCTGCCTTCCGGTCGCCGGACTGGCCGGACCGCGGCGCCCCCGAGCCCGTCATCACGGGGCGCGCAACGGTGACGAGGCTCGACGTCGCCTCGGTCGGAGACGCCGGGGCCGTGCCGCGCCTGCGGGTCGCCCACGCGGAGACCGACGCGGCGAACCAGATCGCCCGCGCGGTGACGTTGCTCCTCGACGGCCCCGCGCCCGAGCTCGCGTCCCTGCCGGACCGGCTTCGGACGCTCGTCGCCGCACCGTACCGGCTTGAACCGGCCGGGGCCACGTCGCTCGAGCGGCGCGACGGGTCTCTCGCCCTGCAGCTGATCGGGGAGGCGGCGCACGGTGGGTACCCGCATCGGGGCCACAATCCCGTCCCCGCCACCCTTCGCCTCCTCGAGGGGGCGATGCGCGCGCGGTGGATCGACTCGGCGGCGCCGACGAGCACGACGTTCACGGTCGATGTGCGCCTCACCCCCGAGATGGAGCTGGACCAGGGCCTGGCGGCCGCGTTCGAGGACGTCCGGGCGCGGGCCCCGCCGGGGCTCTCCTCGGCGCGGCTCGTGGCGCCTCCCGAACGGTGTCGGCCGGGGTACGCGCTTCCTCCGGGGGATCCTTCCGCGAAGAAGCTCGCGAGGATCCTTCGGGAGACCGTCGGAGGCGACGGGGAGATCCTCGGCGAGTACGGGGGCACGGACGCGAGCTCGCTCCGCGGCGTCCTCACACCGGGCGGGGCGCCGATCCCGGCGCTCGTCTTCGGGAGCATGGACACGATCGCGAACATCCACGATGCGGAGGAGAGCGTCGATCCCCGCCTCCTCGCGGGCGTCGCGCGGACGATCGAGCGGTTCGTCCGGGAGCCGTAGCGCGGGAGGCGCGTGCTCGCTCCGCTCCTCGCGTCGGCCGCGGCGGTCCTCTGGGTCCTGCTCCCCGCCTACCTTGCGAGCGCGTTCGCGACGTTCTCGCGGGGCCGCGGGCCGGCGATGGACTTCGGCCGGGTCTGGTCGCGCGACGGCCGTCGCGTGCTCGGGGCCTCGAAGAGCTGGTCGGGCTTCCTCCTCGGGGGCACCCTCGCCGTTCCGTTCGGCCTGCTCGAGGCGGGCCTCATTCTCGCCGCCCCCCCCTCGCTTCGCATCGTGCCCGAGCTGGCCGCGAGCGTCCCCGCGGCGATCCCGGTCGTCGCGCTGATCTCGTTCGGCGCGATGGCCGGCGACGCGGTCGGCTCGTTCGTGAAGCGGCGGCTCGACCTCCCGAGCGGTTCGCGGGCCCTGCTGCTCGACCAGCTGCCGTTCGTCCTCCTCCCGATCGGCGTCGGCCTCGCGGTCGACCCGGGTCTCTTCGCGACCGTCTTCGTGCGCTGGGAGGGCGTCTTATGGCTCCTCGTCTTCACGCTCGGGCTGCACACGGCCTTCAACTGGGTCGGCTACTGGGCGGGGCTGAAGAAGGTCCCATGGTGACGAGCGGGAAGAACCCCTCCGGTCCCCCGCGCGCCGACGTCGTCCGGCTGCTCCTTGAGGCCGAGGCGGTACGATTCGGCGACTTCGAACTCGCCTCGGGCCGTCGGAGCGACGTCTACGTCGACGTGAAGCGAGCCTGGACCGACCCGGGCCGCCTCGACGTCCTCGCCCGCGCGCTCGCGGCGCGCGTCGGGACGGAGGCGCGGCTCGCCGGCATGGAGCTCGGGGCCGTGCCTCTCCTCGTCGCGGTGGCGCTCCGGACCGGGCGGCCCTACGCGGTCCTTAGGAAGGCGGCGAAGGACCACGGGACGCGCGCCCCGTTCGAGGGGACGATCCCCCGCGGGTCGACGGTCCTCCTCATCGAGGATGTCACGACCACCGGGGGAAGCACCGCCCGCTCGGTCGAGATCGTACGGGCCGCCGGCGGCGCGGTGGAGCGGACGCTCGTCGTCGTCGACCGCGAGGAGGGGGCGGTCGAGCATCTCGCGTCGATCGGGGTCCGTCTCGAGCCGCTGGTCACCCTGGCCGACCTGAGGGGCGCCCGCGCGTGACCGGCGAGCTCGCGGGCGACGGCTCGGTCCGTTTCCCGGACCGGGACGAGGCGAACGCCGTGTATGCGAAGGGATTTTTCGGCACGCTCGAGCCCGACGGCAGCCTCCGCCTCGACCGGTACGAATCGGTCTACCTCGCCGAGATGGGACGGATCGAGGTCCGGGGCCCGGGGGGCCGAGCGGTGACGTGGTCCACGATCTTCCGACGGGCCGTCCGCGGGGACCGCGGGTTTCCGGTCCGCTACCTCGTCTACCGGGACCTTCGTCAGCGGGGCTACATCGTCCGCGAGGGGCCCCCGCCGGTCGCCTTCGCCGTGCTCCCCCGGGGCGGGATCCTCCACAAGACCCCGTCACGCTACTGGGTCGAGGCGCTCAGCGAGCGGGTCCCGTTCGACCTCGCCCGGGTCGTCGAGCTCGCCGAGCGCTCGCAGGCCGCGCGCCGCATCCTCTGGCTCGGCCTCGTCGACGAGGAGTCCGACCTCACGTACTACCGGATCCGTCGTCCGGCGCCCACCGGGGCCGTCGTCCCGCGGCCCCTCGACGCACCGACCGAGGGCTGGGTGAGCCACGACCGGGTCACCGTGCTCGACCCCGCCGCGGTCGAGGGGCTCGGCAAGGGCCTCGCGTACGGGAGCCGCGTCGGCGCTCGCCTCGAACTGAGCCTCATCGAGGCCGCCTACCTGGGCGCGTCGGGGCAGCTCCGCCTGCGGGACACGTCGACCGGCCGCCCGGTCCCCCCGGAGCAGCTCGCCCGCCGAGCCCGGAAACTCGATCCGCGGTTCACGGAGCGCCTCGCCGCCTACCGGGACCTTCGGGAGCGCCGGCTCGTCGTGAAGACGGGGTTCAAGTACGGCGCCCACTTCCGCGCCTACCCGCGGAACCCCGAGAACGCGCACGCCCGCTACCTGGTGCATGCACTGCCCGCGGCGCACCGCTCCTCCTGGCCCGAGGTGGCGGGGAGCGTCCGGGTCGCCCAGGGGGTCCGCAAGGAGCTCCTCGTCGCGAGCATCGCGGGCGACTCGTCGCCGGTCCGCTTCCTGTCGCTCGAGAGGATCCGGCCGTAGGCGGCGCCGGAGGCCGACGCTCAGGGCGGCGTCGGGCAGGCGGCCGTCGAGCTGAACGAGAGA
>JASIEC010000062.1 GCA_030046135.1 Thermoplasmata archaeon
CGGTGCTGGAGGGCCCGGAGGCCCCGGAACAGGTACGGGGCCGCCCCCTTGCCCTGGAGCGAGACCCCGACGACCCCACAGGCCTCTCGCGCCGGCATCGGACGAGGGGGGTCGGACCGGGACCTCCGGCCCGACCTAGCGGCGCGCGGGTCTTAACGGGGAGGGAGCGACGGAAGCTCGCGTCAGCCGAACAGCGCCGAGAGACCCTCGGCGGCTTCCTCTTCCGAGACGCCCTTCTCTTCCTTCTTCTCCTCGTCCTTCTTGCCGCTCGGGCCCTCGGGCTTTCCCGCGGGCGCCGCGGCCGCGGCGGGAGCGGAGACCGTCGCGGCCTTCGTGAGGAGCTCCGCGAGGTTGACGCCCTCCAGGGAGGCGAGGAGCGCCTTCACGCGACCGGCCTCGGGGGCGACCCCGGCGGCGGTGAGGACCCCGCTCAGTCCCTTCTCGTCGATCGGCTTGTTCGCGGCGTTCAACAGCAGCGCCCCGTAGACGTACTCCATCGTTCTCCCTCCGTTCGGACCTATCCTAACTGTTCTGACGCGTGACCTCGCCGACCGCGACCGCGGCGCGGAGGGCGGTGAGGAAGAGCGGCGCGACCGTCTCGGGGGTCGGGTAGCCGAGGGCGACCGCGACCGCGAGCGCGCTCCGGTACGCCCGCGCGACGATCGGCTCGATCGTGGCGGGCGTGACGTAGCCGAGCTCGACGGCGACCCCGACGGCCAGCCGGATCCCGCGGGCGAGTTCCCCGCGTTGCTCCTCGAGATCGACCGCAAGGAGGCTCGGCGGGTAGAACGTATCGCCGTCGACGACGGCGCGCAGGGACAGCCCGACCTCGAGCGGGAAGATGTCGAGCCGGGTGAGGAGGCCCGCGACCTCCCGGGAAATCGGGGCGCCGGCCTTCACGATCGTCGTCTCGCGCTTCAGGATGACCTTCCCCTTCTCGATCGCCGCGGGGAACCCCGCATGCTGGAGCTCCCCGACGATCGGGCCCGGCTTGAAGCTCGTCGTTTGAGCCGGCACGACGATGTCGGCGGGCGCGATCTCGCCGCCCCGCGCGGGGGTCGGCGAGCGGGTGCGGCGCAGCTCGTCCGCGAGCGAGAACGGGTTCACCTCGGAGGCGAGGATCGCCGTCTGGTCCTGGACCTCGGCGAGGAGCGGTTGGAGCGACGGTCGCTTCTTGGCCGCGCGCTCGAGCGCGTGGCGGATCGTACTGTTCGGGGCCACACGGATCGGGCGGCCCCGGGAGCGGAGCTCGCGGCGCATCGACTGGAGCGCGGCCGCCGGGACCCCGCGGATCGCGATCAGCGCGGTCGTCCTCTGGGCGAGGACGTCCTTGGCGAGCGCCTCGACCTTCGCGATCTTGTCCGGGTGGACCTCGCCGCGGCCGACCATGGAGTGTTCCTACCAGAGCCGGACGGCCGGCCCCATCGTCGTCTTCACGTACACGGACTCGACGTTCGCCCGGCCTCGCTCGAGCTTCCCCACGATGCGGGCGAGCAGGGCGTCGACGTTCTGCGCGATCTCCTCGGGCTTCATCGTCCGGATCCCCACGCGGGCGTGGAACGTGCGGTTGCCACGGGAGCGGACCCGCACCGACTTCTGGAGCGACCGGATGAGGTTCGACGGATCGGAGCCGGGGGCTACGGGCCGGGGCATCTTGCCCCGCGGCCCCAGGACGACGCCGAGCCGCTTGCCGATCGTCGGCATCAGGGGCGCCTCCGCGAGGAGGAAATCGATCGTCCCGATCGACTTCTTCGCCGCCTTCGCGTCCTTCGCGAAGTCGTCAAGCTCTCCCGAGGTGACGACCACGTCGGCGACGCCGCGGACCTTCTGGAGGAGCTCGGGCGATCCGAACACCGCGACCCGCGCGGCCCGACCCCGCCCGTGCGGAAGAGGCACGTCGTCCTCGAGCCGGTTCTTCGGAACCGTGAGGTCGAGGTCCTTGAGGTTCACGGAGACTTCGACGGCCTCGGGGAACTTCCGTTCGGGGGCCTTGCCGAGGACCTCGGCCACCACTTCCACGGACGGTCGGTCGGGCATCGATACCTCGAGGTGGGACGCGGCGCGCGGAGCAGGCCCCTCTATAATAACGTTGACGAGCCGCCCGGCGAGCGTCGGCGACTCCCGTACCGCGTCCGCCGACGGAGCGTCGCAGGTCCTAGGCGGAGGGCCGCGCGACGAACCTCCGAGGTCCCGGGACACCGCCGGCGAAGCGTGCCCTGTCCCGAACTCCTTTATAGACTGGGGCCCTCGAGGACGCGATGCACTACCCTAAGGTCGTGTCCACGTATTGCCCCAAGTGCCGGGGGCACACGGACCACGAGGTGGAGAAGGGGAAGAAGCGCCCCGCCTCCGAGCTCGCGTGGGGGCAGCGGCGGTTCCGCCGCGCGACCCGAGGCTACGGGGGGTTCCCGCGACCGAAGCCCGAGGGCCGCGCGAAGGCGGTCCGCCGGGTCTACCTCAAGTACCGCTGCAAGAAGTGCAAGTACACGGTCCAGCCGGCGAGCTGGCGGGCCGGGCAGCTCGAGCTCGTCGAGAAGCACTAGGGGACGGGGAGGGGACGATGCGCGGGCCGTCGCCGTTCTGGATCGTGAAGTGCCCGGATTGCTCGACCGAGCAGACGATCTTCAGCCGCCCCGCGACGACCGTCAATTGCACCGTCTGCGGCGCCACGCTCGCGACCCCGACCGGCGGCCGCGCGAAGCTCCGGGGCGAGCTCCTCCGGACGGCCGGGGCGTAACGCCGGGGGCCGGTCGCTAGGATGCCCCTCCGCGCGGAGTTCCCCGAGGAAGGCGAGCTCGTCGTCGGCACCGTCACGTCGATCCGCAACTTCGGGGCGTTCGTCAAGCTCGACGAGTACGGCGAGCGGGAGGCGTTCATCCACCTCTCGGAGGTCGCCGCGGGGTGGGTCAAGTACATCCGCGACCACGTCCGCGAGGGCCAGAAGCTCGTCGCGCGCGTGCTCCGGGTCGATTCGGCGAAGGGGCAGATCGACCTCTCACTGAAGCGGATCAACGATCATCAGCGGCGGGAGAAGGTCCAGGCCTGGAAGAACGAGCAGCGGGCCCTCCGCCTGGTCGACGAGGTGGCGAAGGCGCTCGGCGTCAAGGTCGACGAGGCGGTCGATCTGGTCGGCCCACGACTCATCGAGAAGTACGGGTCGCTGTTCGCCGCCTTCGAGGTCGCCTCCGCCGACCCGAAGCGGTTCCAGAAGGAGATCGAGAAGGCCCCGTGGTCGACCGCGTTCCTGAAGGTCGCCCGGGACAACATCGTCCCGCCCCACGTCACGATCCTCGGGACGCTCGAGATCTCGGACCCCGCGTCCGACGGCGTCGCCCACATCCGCGAGGCGCTGCTCGCCGCGGAAAAGGTCGACCCCGCGAGCGTTGACGTCCAGTACGTCGGGGCCCCGCGCTACCGCATCCGAGTCCAGGCGACGCAGTACAAGCAGGCCGAGGAGACGCTCAAGCGAGCGACCGACGCGGCCCTCAAGGCGATCAAGGCGTCCGGGGGCCAGGGGACGTTCGCCCGCGCATGACGGAGTCGATCCTCCGGGTCTGTCGGGCGTGCGACCGCTACACGATGAAATCGGCCTGCCCGGCGTGCGGCGCCCCGACCCGGACGCCGCACCCCGCGCGCTACGACGCGAGCGACCGCTACGGGGAGTACCGCCGGCGTCTCCTCGAGGCGGCCGGCCCGGCGGGGGGGAGGTAGGCTCCCGATGGCGGCGGCGATCCACCGGATCAAGGTGATCAACGACGTGAGCGACCTCGTCCCGATCCTCCGGGCGGTCGACACGCCGGTGAAGCTGAAGCTCGTCCAGCGGCTCGCGGAGGCCTGGCTGACGCTCGACGACGTCGTCCGGGAGTTCGGGGAGGAGGGGGCGAAGGCGCTCCCGTTCTTCGAGAAGCTCCGGCTGATCGACACCCGCTGGGTCGCCCGCGAGGGCCGGCGGCAGCCCGACAAGAGCTTCCACTTCTACTACTCCACGATCAACATCAACACGACGAGCCCCCTCGCCGAGATCTCCGAGGTGCTCGCGATCGCCACGATGGCGCCCCGCGAGTACGCCCGGCTCGAGGAGCGGATCTACGCCGCCGCCGGCGCGGAGGGTCGGTTCTTCTCCGACATCGCGGAGGAGCTCGACATGTCCCCGACGCGCCTCAAGGGGCTCGTCAAGCGCTCGGAGAAGCTGGAGTACCGTGGTCACCGGATCGAGCGGTTCCGCGCGGCGCCCGAGACGTAGGGCGGGACCCCGGGTCTCGGTCCTCCGGGTCGGCCACCGGCCGGGGCGCGACCCCCGGCTCACCACGCACCTCGCGCTCACCGCGAGGGCGTTCGGCGCGGAGCGGATGT
>JASIEC010000007.1 GCA_030046135.1 Thermoplasmata archaeon
GGCCCCGAGACCCGAGCGACGACGCCGGCCACGATCTCCTCCCTAGGCGGCGGGGACGGCGAGCGTGATGCCGAGGACCCGCTTCGCGAGGGCGTTCAAGCTCTCCACCTCGAACTCCCCCGTCGGGGACGGGACGAAGACGACGAGCGGCCGCATCGACGCGTCGGCGCGGGCCCGCTGCGCCTCCGAGAGGCTCGCGCGGACCGATTGGCTCGCGACGACGAGGTTGAACGCGTCGTTCGCGAGGGCCGCCTCGAACTCCCGGGCGGCGGTCTCGGGGGTCACTTCGACGACGTCCTTCGTGCCGATCAGCCGGAAGCCGATCGCGAGCTCCCGCTCGCCGATCACGACCGTTCGCCCGGGCTCGGGTGCGGTGTCGGGCACGGCCCCGTCGGCGGGGTTCCGCGCTATTTAACGGCTGCCCCGGGCTCGCCGACGACGAGGCACCGGACGGCGTCCGGAGGACGGTTCCGAGGCGAGTTCGCGTCGCATCACGGTCGCCAGGTGGAGCCAGAGCGCGCGGTCCTCCCGGGCGAGCTCGCGCGAGCGGGCGGCGAGGGCGGACGGTCCGAGCGGACGGGCGGACCGCTCGATCTGCCGGCCTGTGAACGTGAGCCGGGAGCGGCCGCGTCCGGCCGGCTCGAGCTCGTAGAGGAACTGCGAGTGCCGCGCCGGGCCCCCGACGTGCGTGTTCGTCCACGCGAGGCGCCCCGGATAGAGGCGGACGAGCCGGGTCTTGGTGACCCAGCTCCGGCCCCGGAGGACCGTGTCGGTGAGCACGATCGCGTCCGGCGTGAGCGTCGCGATCCGTCGGATCCCCTCCTGGCCCATCCGGGCCCAGTCGTCCGGCGCGTAGTCGGTCGCCCACCGGAACGCCGCCCTCGGCGGCGCCGGGAGCACGACCGAAAACTGGTACGGGACGGAGACGAGCGGCATCGGGTCGCTACTTGTACGTCGAGTGGTGGACGTGGTTCTCGTCGTCGGTGATCAGGATGCACTCCCCCTCGCACTCGAACAGGCACGCCTCGCAGACGATGCATTCCGGGCCGTGGATCGACAGCGACTTCTCGCCGCGGAACTGGAACTTGGCGGCGACGGCGGGGTCGTCGACGACGTCCGGCATCTCGTCGCGGGGCCGGAGCTCGAAGACGTTCACCGGGCAGACGTCGCGGCAGTGCGCGCACCCGGTGCACTTCGCGATGTCGATATCGACCTGGACCATGGGGCGGAGGGAGACGACGGCTCCGGGCACTTAGCGTTGTTACCCGCGAGGGGGCGACGGGGCCGGCGCGGGGCGGGGAGGGGGCCTTAATCGCCGGCGGGACCTTTCGGCCTCCGACGGCCGTGGGCGAGATCCTCCTCGGGACGAGCGGGTGGGACTACCCCGAGTGGGTCGGGAAGGTGTACCCTCCCCGGGGGGCCGCCGACAAGCTCCGCTACTACGCGGGGCTGTTCCCGATCGTCGAGGTTAACTCGACGTTCTACCGGCTCCCCCCGCCGTCCGTCGCCCTGTCGTGGGTCCGGCGGACCCCGGCCCGGTTCCGGTTCGCGGCGAAGTTCCCCCAGACGATCACGCACGACCTGCGCCTCGTGGGGACGGAGGAGGAGGTCCGCCGGTTCCTCGCCGTCGTGAAGCCGATCCGCGACGCGGGCAAGTTCGTCGCGGCCCTCCTGCAGCTCCCCCCCTCCCTCCCGTTCGAGCCCGAGACGGTCCGCCGGTTCTACGCCTCCCTCCCCCGGGACCTTCCCGTGGCGGTCGAGTTCCGCGAGCGCTCCTGGCTCGTGCCCGACTCCTACGCGCTGCTCCGGGAGTTCGGTCTCGCGCACGCGATCGTCGACGGCCCGCATCTCCCGGTCGCCCCCGAAGTGACCGGTCCGTTCGCCTACCTCCGGTGGCACGGCCACGGGAGCCCGCTCTGGTACGACTACACGTACTCGGCGGAGGAGATCGCCGCGTGGGTCCCCCGGGTCCGGGCCCTGGCCGAGGAGGGGACGACGGTCTACGGGTTCTTCAACAACCATTTCCGGGGGGACGCCGCGGCGAACTGCCGGACCCTCGCCGAGGAGCTCGGGCTCCCCTCGCCGTCCCGCAGGTCGAAGCTCGACTAGCCGGCGCCCGGCCGGGGGAACGCCCCGTCCCGGCCCGTTTCAACGGCTCCCCGGGCGGTCGCTTTAGCGCGCCCGGGGCCGTAGCGCGCGGTCGAGCGAGCGATGGCCGAACCGTTCCCCGTCGAACCGGAGCTCTCGCCCGAGGAGCTCGTCCCCGGCCCGTCGCCGGACCCCGCGGCGTGGGCGCCGCCCCCGTCCCCGCCCCGGCCGAGGATCCGCTTCCCGCCCCGTCCCGGGCGTGTCGGGGCGCCGCTCGCCCTGCCCCGGGAACCGGCGCTGTTCCCGTGGCTCGCCCGGCGCCTCGCGCCCGGGGAGGCGACGCTCTGGTGCGGCCCGCGGCCGGCCGTCGACCCTCTCCTCGAGATGCTCTACGCGGGGAGCGCGCTCGCCCGGGGCCGGGTCTCCCTCCTCGAGGGGGGGAACCGGTTCCACCCGTACCGGATCGGCGAGCTCGGCCGGTCCCTCGGCCTCGACGCCGAGGCGACGTTGCGGCGGATCCGCCTCGCCCGGGGGTTCACGGCCCACCAGATGGTGGCGCTGGTCGACGCCTGGGGCCGCGAGGTGCGCCGACACCCCCCGACGCTGCTCGTCGGTCACGACCTTCCGGCGCTGTTCTGGGACGGGGAGACCCCCCCGGAGGAGCGGGACGCCCTGCTCCGCCGGGTCGCGCGCGCCCTCGCGTCCCTCCTCCGACGGACCGGCCTCCCGCTCGTCCTCACGCTCGGGCCGGAGGGGGCCGGCCGCTTCCCCGGCCTCGCCGACGAGGGACCTCGCTGGTCGGACTACCTCACGATCGCCCGGGGCCCGACCGCGCTCCGCCTCCGCGCGATGCGGGACGACGTCCGGCTCACGCTCGTCGCGCGGCCGCCCGGCCAGCTCGGGATGGAGGCGTTCGACGGCGGACCGTCCGCCGAGGAGGTGACCGCGTGGGGCGTACCGCTCCGACGTACCGCCAGGCGCTCGAGGAGCGGATGAAACGCTGGGACGCGTTCGCCCGCCTGCTCACGACCCCGGAGGAGAGGGCGGCGTTCGAGCTCCTCCGCACCGGGGCCCGGCGCTACGTCGCCCAGGCGACGTACGTCGGGAGCCCGGACCTCCTCGAATCGATCCTCCTCTCCGTCCTGACCGACCTCGCGGTCCGGCTCCGCGCGGACGGGGCGGGCCGGCCGGCGTCCCGGTGAGCCCGGACGGGGCCGCCCCGGCGCCCGACGGCTGGCTGCTCGACATCACGGAGAGCGGGGACGGCCGCTCGGTCGTCCTCTGGACGAAGGAGCGACGCTCGGGGCGGGTCCGCCGCACCGCCGTCGACTACCGGCCCCCGTTCTTCGTGAGCGGGTCGAAGGCGGACCTCCTCGACCTCGGCCGACGGCTCTCGGGACGGAGCGACGTCGCGTCGACCGACCTCGGCGCGGGACGGCCGTCGCTCTACGACCGGCGGACCCGGCCGCTCCTCGCCGTCACCCCCGCGCACCACCGCGCTCGACGGCGCCTCGCGGGGGCGATCGACGCGCTCGGCGGGTACGAGCGGTTCGCGCTCTACGATGTCGATCTCGCGGTGCCGCAGCTCTACCACCTCGGCCACGGCCTCTACCCGTTCGCTCCCGTCGTCGGGAGCGGGGCGCGGCTCTCCGCGACGGAGCCGGCCGCCACGATCGACTACGCGCTCCCGCCCCTCGCGCTCGCCCGGCTCGAGGTGCGCCTGGCCGGGACGCGCCGCGGCCGCCTCCCGCCCCCGGACGGCCGGATCGGGTCCGTCCGGCTCGGGGAGACGACGCTCGAGGGCCCGGAGGAGGACCTCCTCCGCGCGCTCGTCGGCGAGCTCGCCCGACGCGATCCGGACGTCCTCCTCACCGAGGGCGGCGACGCGTTCGACCTCCCGTGGCTCTACCGGCGGGCGGCCGCCTGCGGCCTCGCCCCCGAGGAGTTCGTGCTCGGCCGGGAGCCGGTCCCGTTCGCCCCGAGCCGGCCGGCCCGCTCGTTCGAGTCGTACGGCCGGGTCCTCCACCGGGACGCCTCGTTCCCCCTGCCCGGGCGGTTCCACGTCGACGGGGAGAACTCGTTCCTCTACGACGACGCCGCGATCCCGGGGCTCGTCGACGCGGCCCGGCTCTCCCGCCTCTCGCTCCAGACGGTCGTCCGGCAGTCCCCCGGGACCTGCTTCACGGCGATGGAGATGGCCGAGGCGCTCGCGCGCGGGATCCACGTCCCGTGGAAGAAGAACCGCCCCGAGGCGTTCCGACGGGGGGACCACCTCGTGCGCGCCGACCGGGGCGGGGTGATCTTCCTCCCGCCGGTCGGGGCGCACGACCGGGTCGACGAGTTCGACTTCGCGAACCTCTACCCGCACCTCATGGTGCGGCGGAACCTCTCCGCCGAGACGCTCGAGTGCCGGTGCTGCCCCGCGAGCCCGGTCCGCGCTCCCGGGCTCGGCTACCGGTCCTGCGAGCGCGCGGTCGGCCTCATCCCGCGCACGCTGGGGCCCCTGCTCGCGCGCCGGCTCGCCTACAAGGCGCGGCTGCGGCGGCCCGAGCTCCCCCCCGAGGAGCGCTCGCGCCTCGAGCGCCGCGTGAAGATGCTCAAGTGGATCCTCGTCACCGCCTTCGGCTACCAGGGGTACCGCAACGCGAGGTTCGGGCGGATCGAGTGCCACGAGGCGATCAACGCCTACGCGCGCGAGCTCCTCGCGACGCTCGCCTCGGAGGCCGAGCGCGCGGGGTACCGCGTCGTCCACGGGATCGTCGACTCGCTGTGGCTCCGGCCCCTCGAGCCCGGGGGCGCGGTCGACCCCGAGGGGTTCGCCCGGACGATGGGCGAGCGGTTCGACGTCCCCTTGGGCTACGAGGGGCGCTACCGCTGGATCGTCTTCCTGCCGGCGGTGACGCACGGGCTCGGCGTCCCGAACCGCTACTACGGGCTCTACGAGCGCGGCGCGTTCAAGCTCCGGGGGATCGGGGGGCGGCGGCACGACACCCCCGGGCTCCTGCGACGCCTCGAGGTCGAGATCCTCGCCCTGTTCCGGCGCGCCGGCGGGGCCGAGGAGCTCCGCGCCCTCGTGCCCCGGGCGCTCGCGCGCGCCGACCTCTTCGCCGGCCGCCTCCGCGAGGGGGCCTGGCCGCTCGAGGAGCTCCTCGTCGCGCACCGGATCGGCCAGGCCCCGGAGGCGTTCGTCACGTTCACCGACTCCGTCGCCGCCGTCCGCCAGCTCGCGGAGGCCGGCGCGCTCCGGGGCGCCGGGGAGACCGTGCGGTACGCGATCCTCGACCGGCGGAGCCGGTCGTTCCGGGGCCGGGTGCGGCCGGCGGAGCTCGTGCGAGGGGACGAGCGGTACGACGTGGGAGCGTACCTCGAACTCCTCGCCCGGGAGGCGGAGACGCTCCTCGCCCCGTTCGGGGTCGACCGGGCGACGCTCCTCGCGCGCTGGGGGGCCCCCGCGCCGCCGGAGCGCGACCCGTACCGGTCCCCCGAGGCGCGGCCGCAGACGGTCCTCGCCGCAGGCTTTTAGCGCGACCGCCCGTGGACGGGGCGTGCGGGCGGTCGCTCTCGGCCGCCCGTCGGCCCGGCCGGCCCGCGCCGGGGACCGCCCGTGAGGTTGCGCGAGGTCCGCGCGGGGGACGTCCCGAGGCTCGCCGAGCTCCTCCGCAGCGAGTTCCCCGAGGAGGAGCATCTCCTCGGGACGCGGCCCGAGACCGTCGTCGAGGTCGCCCGTCGCCTCTTCCACGGGTCGACGAGGGTGGTGCTCGCCCTCCTCCGGCTCGTCGGTCGCCCGCCGTTCCGTCTCTTCGTGGCGGAGGAGGACGGCCGGCTCGTCGCGACGACCCTCCTCAACTTCCCCGGGCGGACGGGATTCCTCAGCATGGTCGTTGTCGACCCCGCGTACCGGCGCCGAGGGTACGCCCGGAGGCTGATCGCGACGGCGAGCGCGGCCGCCGCCCGGCGGGGCCGACGAGTCGTGGCGCTCGATGTCCTCGAGTCGAACGGCCCCGCGCGCGCGCTGTACGCTTCGCTCGGCTTCCGGCCGCTGCGCGCCGTGAGCTACTACGCGCACGACGCGCCGTCCGCCGCGCCGGGGGCAGGACGGTCCGACGGGCTGCGCCCGTTCCAGCGCCGGGACGCCCCGACGCTCGCTGCGATCGCGGGGGCCGCCGCGCCCGCCCCTGTCCGGGAGCTGTTCCCGGTCCGCCCCGGCGACTTCCGCGGGAGCGCGTGGGCGGGGCGGGTCTTCGGGTCCCAGGGAGCGGCGTGGGTCCTCGACCGGGGCCGCGGCCCCGAGGCGTACGTCGCGGCGACGTACAGCCCCGCGACGGAGGCCGGTCACCTCTCGGCGCCGGTCGTCGGGAGCGGGGTGCCGGCGGAGCTCGGGACCGCCCTCGTCGGCACCGCGGTCGCCTGGCTCGCGAGCTTCGGGGTCCCCCGAATTCTCTCCCGGGTGCCCGACGACGACGCTCCGGCCCGGTCCGCCCTCGAAGGGGCCGGGTTCCGGCCGGCGCTCCACTTCCTCACCCTCGTGCGCCCGAGCTCCTGAGGCGTCCACCGTGTCGCCGGGGGTCGACGTCTACCTCCTGCCCGCGATCGTGGGCGGAGGTCTCGGCGACGTCGAGGAGGTCCTCGCCGCGGGGCGGCATCTCGCGCGAGCAGGATTCCCGTGCCGGCTCTATCGGTCCGGCGGCCGGCCCCTGCCGCCGGGCGTGGACGGACCGTGGGACTGGCCCCCGGTACGACGGAGCGCCACCCTCACCCCGACCGGAACCCTCGCCGTGACGGTCGCCTCGTCCTGGGGGATCACCGCCCGGGTCCGTCGGCGGAAGGGGGAGCGGAGCCGGGGACCGTGGACCGAGGAGGCGGAGGCGATCGAGCGGCGGTACGGGGCCGATCGGACCGTGCACGTCAGCTTCGAGGAGTTCGGTCGCGCGCTCACCCCGCGGGCGGCGACCGCCGAGCGGTTCCGGGAGGGCGGGGTTCGGGCCCGGGAGATTCCCGCCCGCGTCGCGGCCGCGAGCGACCTCGGCGAGATCGCGGCGTACGAGGCGGCGTACCGCGACGCCCGCGCCCTGGACCGGGCGAACGTCGCCCATCTTCTCACCACCTTCTGCCGGGATCCCGCGTTCGCGAAGGCGTTCCCCGAGATCGTGCAGACAGGTCCTCTCTGGCCTCGGCGGTACCCGCGGCGGCGCGCCTCCCCACGTCCGTCGGAGGAGTGGGTCTGGTACGCGAGCCCATCGAGCTCCGAGCGGATCGCTCCCCGAGTCGTCGCCGGTCTCGCCCGAGGCTCCCCTCGCTCCCGCCTGCTCGTGCGCCCCTCGCGAACCTGGGCGTCGCTTCCGACGGCGCCGGGGGTCGAAGTGAGGGACGATGCTGTCCCCGCATCGGAGTGGCGACGGCGGTTCGCGCGAGCCTCCGTCCGGATCGTAACCGGCAGCCGCTCTCTGCTCGAGGCGATCGAGGTCGGCGGCCCGTTCCTCTACTTCAACGGCGCGCTCGGGAGCGGCGCCGCGCGACGGCGTCATCGACCCGAGAAGATCGCCTCGCTGCTCGCCGTCGCCCGGCGGCGCGGCTGGGCGCCGGACCTCGTTCGCGACCTCTCAGACTTCGCCCGCGGGCGGCGGAT
>JASIEC010000063.1 GCA_030046135.1 Thermoplasmata archaeon
TCCCGCGAGGGAAACGGCGAGAAGATCGCGTCCCAGGCCTCGAGGAGCGGGGGCCGGAGTTCGGCCAGCGTCACCGGTCGTCCGAGCTCTCTCGAGAGCGACGTCATGACCGACCCGTCCATCCCGCAGGGGCGGAACCGCTCGAACGCGGCGAGGTCGGGATCGACGTTGAGAGCGAAGCCGTGGAGCGTGACCCAATGGTCGACGGCGACGCCGATCGAGGCGATCTTCCGCCGCCCCTCGACCCAGACCCCGGGCTGGCCCGAGACGTGCCCGCCCCGGACGCCGAACGGGCCGATCGCCCGAACGACGAGCTCCTCCACGTCCCGCACGAACCTTCGGACGTCGCGTCCTCGCGGCTCGAGCGCGACGATCGGGTAGCCGACCTGCTGGCCCGGCCCGTGGTACGTGGCGTGCCCCCCGCGCTCTACCTCGACGACGGGGAGGCCGCTCGCCCTCGCCGTGCCGTCGTCCCCCTGGATCCCGACCGTGACCACCGGGGGATGCTCGACGAGAACGAGAGTGTCCGGGATCCTACCCTCGCGCCGGGCGCGAGCGAGCTCGCGCATCGCCGCGAGCGACGACGGGTAGTCCCGGCGGCCCCAGTCAACGACCGCCGGCATCGACCCGCCTCCGCGCGACGTGCATCGGCTCCCCGAGCCAGAGGAGCGCCGCCTCCTGGAGCGCCTCGGAGAACGTGGGATGCGGGTGGATTGTGAGGGCGAGGTCGCGCACCGTCGAGCCCATCTCGATCGCGTGCGCCGCCTCGGCGATGTACTCCCCGACCGACTCCCCCGCGGCGTGGACCCCGAGAAGGAGGCCGCTCGCGTCGTCCCCGACGACCTTCACCCAGCCGTCGGTCGCGTGGCTCGCGTGAGCGCGGCCCAGCGCCGCGTACGGGAACCGCGCCTCGCGGGGGTGCAGCCCCCGTGACTCGGCGTCCGCCTTCGTGAGTCCGACGGTGGCGAGTTCGGGATCCGTGAAGACGACCGACGGCATCGCCTGGAACTGAAAGCGCGTGGGGAGGCCTGCGATCGCCTCGGCCGCGACGACCCCCTCGCGGTAGGATTTGTGGGCGAGCATCGGGGGCCGGGCGACGTCCCCGGCCGCGTAGATCGTCGGGACGTTCGTTCGCATCCGGTCGTCGACCCCGACGAAGCCGGTCTTCGGATCGACCGCGACGCCCGCGTCCTCCAGGCCCAGCTCGCGGGACGCCGGGCGCTTGCCGACGGTCACGAAGAGCCGCTCGGCCCGATACTCGGCGGGGCCCTCCGGACCGGTCGTCGCGAGCGTCAGCCCCTCCGCCTCGCGGACGAGGGAGGTCGCGCGAGTCCCGACGTGGACCTTGACGCCGAGGCGACCGAGCGCCGACGTGATCTCGCGCGAGAGGTCGGCGTCGAGTCCCGGCAAGAGCTGCGGCAGGAGCTCCACGATCGTCACCTCCACCCCCGCCCGGGCGAGGAACTCGCCGAGCTCGCAGCCGCTCACCCCGCCGCCGAGGACAAGCATCGACCGAGGGAGGTCCGGCATCGAGAGGACCTCCCAGGCGTTGAGCACCTGGCGGCCGTCGGTCTCGAAGCCGGGGATCACCGTCGGGACGGCTCCGGTCGCGATCACGGCCGCCGCGAAGTCGATGCGCTCGTGGCCTCCGTCCGCCGACCTCACATCGAGGGAGCGCGGACCGGTGAACCTCGCCTCGCCGGGAAGGACCGCGACCCCGGCCGCCTTGAGGAGCGTGACGACCCCCGCCCGCTCTTTCGCGACGACCGCGCTCTTCCACGCCATCGTGGCGGCGAGGTCGAACGTCACCGACGGCGCCCGGACCCCGATCTCCGGGCCCTCGCCTCGGAGCGAGGAGTACAGCCGGGCGGCATGGATCAGCGCCTTCGAGGGGATGCACCCGCGGTTGAGGCACTCCCCCCCGAGATCGGAGCGCTCGACGAGGACCACCTTCTTCCCCAGCTGGCCCGCGCGGATCGCGGCCATGTAGCCGGCGGGGCCGCCGCCGACGACCACGACCTCCGCCGCCCGGGCGTACGTTCCCGCCGTCGGCCTCCCTCCGTCAGGGACCGGGGGAGGGGGCCGGGGCCAAAACATCCTCGGTAATCGACTCGGGGGGAGGAGGCGGCGTCCCCTCGGCGTCCGCGATCGACCGACGGATCTCCGCGTCGACCTCGATCGACAGCCGGGCCTGCGCCTCCGGATCGAGGACCCGTTGGTCGGTGAGCCATCGCTCGAGGCGCGCGACGGGGTCGTGGGCCCGAGCGCGCGCGGCCCAATCCGCGGGCTGGTACCGGGTGGGATCGTCGGAGCTCGAGTGCGGGGTCAACCGATAGAGGACGAACTCGATCAGCTCGGGAGGGCCCCCGGAGCGAATCCGACCCAGAGCGGTCGAGAGCGCCTCGTACACCGCGAAGAGGTCGGTCCCGTCGACCTGCCGTCCCTCGAGACCGTAGGCGGCCGCCTTCCCGGCGAGGGTCGCCGCGGCGGTCTGCCGACCCACCGGGACCGAGATGGCCCACTGGTTGTTGGTGCAGAGGAACAGCACGGGCGCGGACGTGACCGCGGCGAAGTTGAGGCCGGCGTGGAAATCGTTCGAGCTCGTCGCGCCGTCCCCGAAGAACGCCAGCGTCACGCCGGGGTCGCGGCGCCGCCGCTGGGCGAGCGCGACGCCGACGGCGTGCGAGATCTGCGTCCCGATCACCGAGGACATCGAGACGTAGTGGACCTCCCGGGCCGACGGGTGGCACGGCATGTTCCGCCCCCGGGAAGGATCCCGAGCGTCCGCGAATAGGTGGTGGAGGTACAGGTCGAGCGGGTGCCCTCGCACGAGGGCGACGAGCTGCTCGCGAAGCCCGGGGAGCACCCACTCCGACGGACCGCTGGCCAGGCCGGCGGCGACGTTCACGGCTTCCTGCCCGGTCGCCGCGCCGTAGAAGCCCACCCGTCCCTGGCGCTGGAGCGCGAGCATCCGCGTATCCAGAGTCCGGCCGAGGAGCATCCATCGGTAAGCCTCCCTGACGCGGGCGTCGGCATCCCGCCCTAGCCGCTCGGCGAGCTGGGCGCGCTCGTACGGCAGTCGAACCGTCTCGGACCCCTCGGTCGGCGTACCGACCGGGACCGGGGAACCCTCGCCTCGACGCTCGCCCACGGACGGCGGTAGCGAGACCGTCCGATAAGCCTAGGGCCGCGCGCGGGCCCGAAGGATCCACGGCTGGGCCTCTCGGTTCGAGACGGACCGCCCCGCGCCCGATCAGGTCGGCGCGCTGGGAGGAGGGCCCCCCGAGTCCCCGGGCGCGGAGGACGACGGCGGGCTCCCACGGGGCGGATGCCACCGTCGCCAGAGGACGACGAACGCGGCGGCGATCGCGACGCCCGAAAGCCCCTCCGCGACGGCGACGGCGAACACGGCCGGGGGGAGTCCGGCGATCGCCGGGGCAAAGGAGACGAGCACCGTGACCGACGAGCCGTTGACGGCGATCGATCCGGTCCCGGGGCTGGCGAGGTAGTTCGACCCCGCGCCCGCCCGGAACTCGTACGTGCCGTTAAGGACGGTGAAGTTCGTTTCGGGCGAGGTTCCCGCGCCGCTGCTTCCCGCGGCCGTGACCGTCCATCGTGTCCCCGCCGGGAGCCCGGACTCGACGAAGCGGAGGGTGTATGATGGCGGGGAGTACTCCACGGTGCGATTGTTCCACGAGTCGACGACCCAGACGTCCCCCCGCGCGTCGAGGGCCAGCCCCTCCGGATACCGCTCCTGGGCGGCGCCGTTCCCGCCCGAGCGACCGACCACGGTGGATTGGCCCAGGGCGACCGAGATCGCTTCCCCGTCAACGAGCGGCGGCCGGTACTCGACCGTGCGATTGTTGAGGTAATCGGTTACCCAGACGTCGCCCCGGGCGTCGACGGCGACCCCGGTCGGATAGGCCAGACCGGTCGCGCCGGAGCCGCTGGCCGAGGTCGTGAAACCGGGCTGGCCCAGCACGAGGGTGGCGGCCATGCCGGTCGAGAACGGGGGGTCGTACGCGACGGTCCGGTTGTTGAGGTCGTCGCTCACGAACAGCTCCCCATCGGGCGCCACCGCGAGGGCGTCCGGTTCGCGTAGCGCGGTGGAGGAGGTCCCCGCGCCCGAACTCGCGAACCCGGTCTGGCCCAGGACGGTCGTGGCGGGCATCCCCGTCGAGAACGGGGGGGCGTACTCGAGAACGCGGTTGTTGTACGTGTCGGCGACGAACAGCGTGCCGCTCGAGGAGAACGCGAGCCCCTCGGGGCCCTCCAGCCCCGTGGCGCTCGTCGCGATCCCTTCGGAGGTGAAGCGGGGCTGGCCGATCACTACCGAAGCATTCATGCCGGTCGCGAACGGCGGGACATACTCGAGGACTCGACTTCCACCGTAGTCGACGACCCAGAGGTCCCCGGAGGGAGAGAACGCGACGGCCTCGGGTTCGACCAGGCCCGCCTGCGTCGCGGCGGGGACCTGCGACGTTAGGTTCGGCTGCCCGATCGCAATCGAGGCGCTCATTCCGCTGCGGAACGGCGGACGGTACTCGAGGACGCGACTGTCGTAGAAGTCGGCGACCCACAGGTCCCCCGCCGCGTCGAACGTCGCTCCCGTGGGCACGGTGACGTTCGCAGGACCCGAGCCGTTGGTGCTGACCCCGAACCTCGGCTGGCCCAGGACGAGCGAGGCGTTCATGCCGGTGTCGAACGGGTTGGGCACGGCGCTCGCGCGGGA